>NZ_CP086239.1:2748461-3053846 GCF_026650985.1 Clostridium estertheticum | reverse complement strand
TAGTAAGGCGCCTTTTCTTAGTATTTAACTTTTGAATATTATTAATTGAAGAAATTTGATAATCCTCTAAACTCTCATATATATCATGACTACAATAATGACAATAAGGTTCATTCTCATCTACTTCATTACCACAATTTTTGCATATAATCATTTTAAACCTCCACTTTTCGTTAATTTAATTTATGTTTTTCAATATAGTATAGAAAAACATAATTATTCCACTACCATTTTAGAAATAGTTTTTAAATTTTTTTCACCTAAATCTAATTTTACATTAGATCCATTATATTAGAACTTCTGCTTATCATTTCTTAGAATTGAAAAATGATTTTAAAGTAATTATACCATTATGTTCCACATAAAATAAGTAACATTCAATATAATAAGATGTTTTTTTGAACTAAAAAGATCCATTTAAAACGTAATTCCTATTATGTTCCCTCATTAACCATAAGTACTATTAAAAAGCTCAAGCAAATACTTAACATTTCTATTCTATAAGAGCGTTTTACATTCAACATAACGAGTTATGTTACATTTGCATTGGGGAGGGCTATTTTAATATTACAATTTAATCTAAAAATTATAAAATGTATTTTTATGTCGAAAAACAGACGTTTCATGCTTTTTTTGTTGTATTTGAAATTTTTACAGAGTAGTATGTTTAAAGAGGTGCAACCTGATAGGATGTATATTATAGCCGGTGGGAAAGGTAAGATTTAGTTTTATACATAAATATGAGGAGTTCTTTAATACAGAGTCAACTGGAAAACAAAAACAATTAATAAGCGAATATTTGAAAGGTTTAGGTGTTGATTATATCCCAATAGTTATTGTAATAGAAAATGGAAAAGTTAAAGAATATTTAGATGGTGAAATGGATTTACCAAAGTTAAAAAAGATAATCACTAATTGAATATTTATTAAATGTTTTTAGTTAAAACTGCTGAAAGTAACTAAAAGTATACTTCAGCTTATATACATAAGATTAAAAAAAATAGGGGGTTATATTAATGAAAAAAGTATTAATAACTATTTTAATCGGATTACTTATTTTCCCTACTAATCTTGTTAGTGCAGTAGGTGCAAATAACGACAAGGAAAGAGCTAGTGGTTTAAGTCGTAGCATTGAAGAAAAGACAGGTGTGTCAGATATTATTAAGTCAAAACTGAATGAAGATCTTTATACTGACAATACAAAGATTAATTTGCCTAGTAATGGAACTGATCATGTAAGAGTTTCTGATTTAGAAAACAAAACAAACTCATTTGAAATGTTATTACCAAAAGAAGCGAACAATACTAATTCTACAATAAGTGCCAATGGTACAATTATATATAATAATGAGGGAAATAGTAATGCAAACGTTGCATTACAACCTACCAACGATGGATTTAGAAGTTTAGTTATTATTAATAATCTAAGTGCTAGCAAAGATTATACTTTTGAATTTATTCTTCCAAAAGGCAGCAGATTAATAACTGCAAAAGAATACTTGGGATCTGAATGCGATACGAAAGAAGTTTTTGTAGTAAATAAAGATAATGTTATTACTAGTCTAATTTCTCCTCCATGGGCTAAAGACGCAAATGGAAGTAATGTACCTACTTATTACAGGGTTGAAGGCAATAAAGTAATTCAAGTAGTAGAGTTCACTAAAAATAATGTTTTCCCTATAGTTGCTAATCCTAGTGCGTGGAAAATAACGAAATGTATAGGTGCTATAGGTGCAATGGGAATAACACTTGCAGTTCCTATAGCTAAAATAGCTAAAATAAGGAAATTTATAAAGGTAATAGGTAGTGTTAAAGAGGCTGCTATGTTATTAACAGGTGCAACATCTGCGGCAGAAAAGTCTGGAGCTGTTAGAGCCGCTTTAAAGAATCTAGTATATGAAATATCCGGTATAGCCGGTGTAATATCTCAATGGAGATTTTAAATAGAGAGTATCTTTTATTACGAAAGAATTTGAATATCTAAACATTATACCGATAGTATGGTTTTTTGTTTTATGCAATATAATTAGAATGTCGCTTAATCAAAGTAAAATAACTCTTCAAACTTCATATCCAATGAAATGCAAAGGATAAGTGCAAGTTTCGCAGTTGGACAAAATTGTCCAGTTTCAATTGAACTTATTGTTTGCCGAGAAACTCCAATCATTTCAGCTAAACCATCTTGAGTTAGCTTTTTTTCTGCTCTTGCAACTCTTAGTTTGTTTTTCAAAGTTAATTTTTCCATATTTAGTTAGCTCCATTAATAAAGAAATCTAATAAGAATATAATTGAGACGCATAGCAGTGTAATTCCAAAAAATAAATATAACTTTCCTTCTGTTTTATTTTTATACTTATAAAGAAAAGTAATTGCAGGTTGAATAAAAATAATTCCAAACAAATCATTAAAAGGCATTTTATGATACATCTTCCAAAACATAACTAATGCTATTATGAAAGTTGCTATTTGTGCTGCATCTTTTTCTGATTTTATTGTAACTTGTTTACTCCTTTCATCTTCCCATAAATTTTCATGTTTGCTTTTTTTAAAAATTTCTTCTTTGTTCATAATTAACAAACTCCTTTTACTATCTATGCGTATAGTATACCATTATTCTAACTTTTCGACAAGTACACTTGTCAAAAAACACATTATCATACAACATCAGTATTTATGGTACACTTAATTTGCAATTAGTTCTAATTTTATAGGTCTTGATGATCACTAGGTTGAAAGTATAAATGGCGGGTCAAATTTCTTCCAAGTTGGTTTGGGTGTTGTAGGAACTGGAATCGCAGTAGCAGATTTAATTGGTGCACCAGAAAGTACTCTTCCTGTAACGGCCGCTTACTATTACGGTATAGGAATAGCAGGGAACACTATTTATAATGGTGTAAAACAACCAATATATTACAAGAATTAAATCAAGTTATTTAAATTAGATTTGTGTATTAAAATATAAAGATTTATACTATATAGTATGAAATTGGCCTTGAATAATGTAATAAAGCTATAAAAATATAACATTATGTATTAGGAGTGTGTGTATATGATAAAAAAAACAGTCCCCTTAATTTTCAAATTATCCTTAATTACAATTGTATTCAATATTTTATTAATTATAGACTTTGTTATTAAGAACTATGCAGGTAATAATGATTTTAGTTCTTTAGTACTAGTCCTTACTTTAGCTTCTGCACAACTAATATTTCTTTGTCGTTCAGTTTATAAAAATAATGTTACAAATGGTGAAAAAAGTATCAAAAAATTAACTAATGTAATCTTATTTATTAATTGGTTAGACTTGATGTTTGTAGTTTTTGCTTTTATAGAAGGTATAAATGCACAGCAAAATCCCTTTACTAATATCAATGTGATTATTCCATGGACAATCATTACCTTGGTAGTTATTTCAATAAGATATATTCACTTTAAGCAAGTGAAATAAATAGTATTCAATTTAAAAGTACTTCAACTTTAAACGTTTAAACTGTTTAAAAAAATTAAAGTCTAGCAATTACGCTAGGCTTTAATTTTTTTACAAACTAATGTAATTTGCACATCATATGTATCTTAATATATTATTTGCAATTATTTGAATTTGAATTTGAATTTGAATTTGTATTTGAATTTTGTGATTGTGTCATAGTATTTAATTGTTGTTGAGCTTGATCTATGATTTGACTCATTTGACTAAATCCTTGGTTACAAGTTATTTGTTGGTCAGCTTGATTTAATGCATCCATAGCATTCTTAATAGAACCTTTCAATTGATCTTGAGCTTGTTGTTGTTGCTGCTGAGCTTGTTGCCTAAGGCTTTGAATTTGATTCATTAACTGTGAAGCTGTTTGTTCACTTTGTTGATTTTGGCTTTGTTGACTTTCAGTAGAATTTGAGCCACTAGTTGTTTTAAGCTGATTTAATGTAGAATTAATAGTGTTTATTTGGCTTTTAAGATCGCCTAATTCTTGACCAAGTTCTACATCCACATCCACATCGGATTTCCATCCTTTTAATATATTTTTTTCTGCTTCATCCAAATTTCCACAATTAATTTTGTTGTCTTTAGATATTTTTTTATCTTCTATGTTCATGTAATATCACTCCTCTATTTTTTTATATCAACACTATATTATCCGATTTCAAGTATTTTTATACTTACAAATTAACTGTAAATAGAGGGATATGATTTTTGAATATTATAATAAAGTCCAATAAATAAAAGCTTTAACAGTATAGTTTAAACATTTCTACCAATTCACTTACTTCCCTTTAATTTGTAAAGCTGGATTGTATTAATTTAAAATGGAGACTGCAAAAGAATTAGGAATTAATTTTACTATGATAAAACATGTTATTTTAATTTAATCTAAGAAAAGGATTCAACCCCATACCCTTCTTTTAATAAAGTTTTAAGTCTATCTTTTTCATTACTAAATAATATAGCATCGTCTAAACACTCAATATCTTTATTATTTAATTTATATAATTCTACTCCTAGTTCAGATAATAAATTATTTTTATATATTTCAGATTTAATTTGATTTGTATTCATAAATAACTCATTCCTCCTTTATTTTTGAACATAATTATAATTTATATTTTCTCCATAAGGTTTAATTTTATCCCTAACTTAATTTTAATATATAAATTCCAACGTAAATTAAAATTAAATGTCGTAAAGCTTAATTTAACAAACTTTATAGGTATAGTTTAAATGTTATTTTGTTAAAATTAGGAACCCTCCTTATGCCTTTGCATTATTATCTAGTGGCATTAATTGTAATTTGTTTTCAAAGGGAGATAGAGTTAGTGCTTAGGTTTTTATATTTGCAAATAAAATTTAATTAAATAGTAAAGAAAGATAAATTTTATTCGATGTTAATACAAGAGTATTAATACATATAAATATAGTATTAAGTTCTAAATTAGTATAATTATAGAGTTATTTTTGATAGATATTAAAGGGGGACGTAATAATATGAACAATATTAAGAAGATTTTAGCAATGAGTTTAATAGTAGCGCAATTAAGTATACCAGCTTTAGCCGTGGATTTTACAGTACCCGAGTTTTCTATACTAATAGGATCTTCGGTTTATGAATTAGGATATGCTAATGATTCTAAAAATGCAGATGTTATAAGTGAGGCTTTAGTACATAGTGAAGGGGATATTTATATCCAAACAAGTAAAGGAACGTGGATTAGTAATTCTACTGGACTGACCGTTGCGAAAAGCCTAATAGATAATATTACAATAACAAAATTTAATGGTAAAGCTATTGAGAGTACAGATTTTGAAGATAAGGCAGCACTGTTAATGGGCTCAATAAAGTATAAAGTAAATGATGAAAGTTCTATAGCATTTATAGATTTAATACAAAGTGAGTCAAAAATAAATAATGTTAAAGCGGAAAATGCATTACTTTTAGCTAAAGGTATGTTAAATGATGATACTTTTAAGAAATCATACCTTGAGGTTAAAAGTGATAAAGCAGCTACACTGATTGATGATAATAAATATAAGGAAGCTGCAGAGGCTTATGCTACATGTGTTAAGTATGGTATAAACATTGTAAATAATACTGGGTATATTAATGCTCTAAGTAAATATGCAGATTCAGAACTTGTAAAAAAAACAAATATATATGATAAAGATCCATCTAATTATTATAGTGTGGGTGATATAGACAATGATGGAGTTCTTGAAGTGGCGGTATTTGAAAGGAATTCTTCTTCAGAGGAGTATATACCTAGTAACATCAAGTTATTTAAATATACTGATGGAGAATATAGTCTTTTTAGTACAGTACAAACTACTGCCGAATATTGTATGAGCATAAATATTTCAAAAGCTAAAGATGATATAAATGGAGTTTTTGTATCAGGTATTATTGGTATGCACAGCGGAGAGCAATCCCTCTATATAATTAAAGAGGGAGAGCTTGCTCCAGCAATAGACGATATATATTCACTTTACCCATCTGAAATTAAAGATATTGATGGAGATGGATTACTAGAGCTCTCTTCTTTAGAAAGGGATCCTAATGATCCAGATTCTAGCAATGCTGAGTGCTCTAAAGTATTAACATGGTATAAATGGGATGGTGAAAGTGGTTTAACTACAGTAGAAAGTGGAGAAACAAATTAGGTAATCTGCCGCATTAACCATTGGTATTATCTACAAGCTTATTTTATATAACACAAATATTAAAAGTAGCTAAGATTAAATCTTAACTACTTTTTTCATTTTAGAAGAGAATCTAAAATTCTAAGAGTTATTGATACAATTGTGGAAATTATAGTTAATTATAGATAAACTAGCGATTAACTATATTAGGTGAATGATAATATAAGGAGCCGGATGCCTTAATTGGGCACGTCCGGCTCTGTGAGGGGCTTGGTAAAGCAATTCACTGAGTCTACTCGACGGGGTTTTATGAGCGAAGCGAATTTGCTAATATAATCAATCTGCTAAGTATTTTAGTTTAAAATTCAGAAATCAACTATTTACTTATGTGCTGAGTTTTATAAAGTTCAGCATAGATACCGTTTTTTTTCATTAAACATTCGTGATTTCCATCTTCAATAATATTTCCACTATCAAATACAAGAATTCTATCTGCATTTCTAACTGTTGATAACCTATGAGCAATAACAAAAGTTGTTCTGCCTATAATTAGACTATCAAAAGTTTCTTGTATTTTAGATTCAGTAACACTATCAAGGGCAGAAGTTGCTTCGTCTAAAATTAGGAATGGTGGATTTTTTAGAAATATACGGGCTATGGAAATACGTTGTTTCTGTCCACCAGAAAGCATTGCACCACGTTCGCCAACAAAAGTATTAAATCCATCAGACATAGCCATAATATCATCATAAATCTCAGCCTGTTTTGCGGCTATTGCAACTTCCTTAGGAGTAGCATCAGGTCTACCGTATCTAATATTTTCGAGAATACTATCAGCAAAAAGGAATATTTCTTGTTCTACAACTCCAATATTTTTATGCAAAGATTCTTGTGTGACACTACGTATATCTACATGGTCAAGCAAAATTTTTCCTTCATCAACATCATAGAACCTGGGAATCAATTTGCATAGTGTTGATTTGCCTCCACCTGATTGACCTACGACTGCAATTGTTTCGCCAGGATCAACGTGAAGAGAAATATTGTGCAATACTCGAATACCTTTTTTATAAGAAAAGCTAATATTTTCAATATCTAATTCGCCTTTTACTCTGCCTAGTTCTATAGCATTAGGATCATTTTTCATTTCAGTTTCAGTACGCATCATATCTACAAAACGTACAAGTCCAGCTCCACCTGTTGCAAATAGTTCAGCAAAGTTTGAAAGTTTTCTAATTGGAGTTATAAAAGTAGCAATATATAAAGTAAAAGTGATTAAATCAATTTGATTCATCTGTCCTTTCATAATTAATATACCACCTACTAAGATAACTGTTGCTGGCAAAATACAAAGGAAAAATTCCATTGTAGCATTGAAATATCCCATAGTCTTATAAAATTTGGTTTTAGATGTTTTGAAAGCATCATTTGATACACTAAACTTATCAAATTCTGAATTCTCATTTGCAAATGCTTTTGCTGTTTTCATGCCTGAAAGCCCTGATTCAATATTTATATTTATAGAAGCAGTTTTTTCTTTCACTTCCAGAGAAGCTTTTGACATTTCGGAACGTCTATACCATACAACTAATAAAAATATAGGCAAGATTAAAGCAATAACCAAAGTTAATTTCCATTGAATAGTAAATAAGATACCTAGTGATCCTATTATTGTCAATGTGGATATAAAAACATCTTCAGGACCATGATGAGCAAGCTCAGTTATATCAAATAAATCTGCTGTCAATCTACTCATAAGTTGACCTGTACGGTTTTTATCAAAGTATCCATAAGACAATTCCTGCATATGTTGAAATAAATCGCTTCTTATATCTGCTTCTACTAATACACCAAAAGAGTGACCATAGTACGTTATTATATAGTAGAAAAAGGCTCTTAATGTATAAGCAATTAGCATAATCACCATAATAGTTATAAAAGTTTTATAAGCATTAATAGGTATTAGTTTATTTAGAGAATAACGAGTTATTGCTGGAAATGACAAGTCAATAACTGCAATTAAGAATGCACATGACATATCTAATATAAATAAATTCTTGTGTGGTTTAAAATATGAGAAGAATATTGAAACTAGAGATCTTTTTTGAAATTCTTTTGTATCCATTTTTAGTATTTTCCCTTCTTTTATGCGTTTTGGTTTTTCTTTCAGTATAACATATTTATGTCCTGGTAAATCTAAGTTATCATGTTTAAAATTTACAAACATCTCATCCTTATAAGGATAATAAATTGTATTTACAATTTATTCATGACCAACGGGGGTTCTAATGAGCGAGGCGAATTTGCTAGGAGTATATGAGTAAAATCCTCGACTAATTAATTAGTTGAGGATTTTATAAAATTTTATATTATTAAAGGTTTTATTGATTGTTGAAATTTAAATATATTGCAGGGATCGTATATTGTTTTTACCACTCTAAGAAGAGGATAATTTTTACCGTAGTAGGCATTTCCATAGTTTTTAAGCTCTGCATAAGGGAAATTTACATACGTTCCATTTGTTAGTGGGTTAACATATTGTAAAACCTCTGCGACCCATTCTTTATAGATTTCTGAATCATCATCCTTTTTAAAGTCCGCTGTTATCCCAATAATATATTCGGCCTTTCTATAGTAATATGCTGAGCTATTACTAGGTACTTCTTTTATTGCACCACCTAAAGAGTATAGTCTAATAAAGCAATTATATTCGCCAGGACTATTGTCCACGAACTGGACTAATTTTTTAATATTTCTTTCAGATAACGTCTTATACACAAATCTTCCGGTGGCTTTAAATCTATTTGGAGGTCCATAAAAAGAAGCAATAGCTTTTACTGCAGAAATAAAAGGTACATATTCTATTGATGAAGTTTCTAATAAACCAGGAAGCAATAGAAAATCTTTTAGAATTTTTTCTGCTTCTAATTTATCTCCATAGAAAAATCCGTTTAAATAGATGCCTTCTTTATTAAAACCAGCGAAACAGCTAATTTTTTCAGTGGCAGTTTTAAAGAAACATTGCCAAAGGTCAAAAAACTCTTCCCTAGAGGCTTCATTCCATCTAAGCTGTATAACAGTAATTTTGTCCACTTTATGAATTTTAAAGGTATAAGATATTACTACTCCGAAATTTCCTCCACCTGCGCCTCTACACGCCCAGAATAACTCTGAGTTGATGTGATCATTTGCAATTATTAGAATGCCGTGTTCATTCACTAGTTGTATTTCTAAAAGATTGTCCGTAACTAAGCCGAAATTTCTACAGGATAATCCTATTCCTCCTCCTAATACTAAGCCAGAAATACCAACTGTAGGACATGTACCACCATTGAAACCATAACCCTTATCGGCAAGTTTTGAGTATATGCTCAAAAGGTTTGCACCAGCCTGTATTACTGCAATATCATGTTTAGTATCTATATTAACTTCACTTATACAAGATATATCAATTACTAATACACCCGTACCTGTTGAATAACCTTCATAATTATGACCTCTGGTACGAACGCGGAGTTCTACGCAGTTTCTCGTGCACCATTTAATTGCATTAGATACATCTATATAATTATGACAATAAACAATGGCTAAAGGGAATTTGTTAATGTCCAGGTTGTATTCAAGTCTTAAAATAGCATATTCTTTATCGCAAGGGGTTATAACTTTACCTGTTAGTCCTTGAAAATTCAAATTATCGCTCCTTCGTCAAAATAGTATTTGACAGTATATAAATATGCTATTACATAGCATAAGGTAACAGTATATGCTAGGTTAACTTGGATAAAGAGTTTTAAGTAGCGTTTTGGACGGTTTGTCAATATGAGAGCACAGTGATAAGATACAGCGAAGCGAATTTCCTTATATAGGTTGGAAGTATGTTGCTACAACTAATTATGATATAATTAAAGTAAGAATGATACCCTATTTTGGGAAAATTTTTGTTGAAATATGGTGTTTAGCACTATAGCTTAATTTGAAGAGGCACAAAATGAAAGAGCAATTAGGTGCAACAAAAATGACAGGTGAAAATAGAGCAGAACTTAAGGCAAAATGCAGAAGAGAGGTGCAGTTATGGAAACTGAAGTACAAGAGTCAGCAATAAAACCAATAAGAAAGCGTAAGAAAATTGTTTTGGGCATTATAATTTCTATACTTATTTTGCTTATTATATACTTTGGGATGGCAATATATTTCATGAATCATTTTTATTTTGGTTCTGTAATAAATAGCATTAATGTTTCGGGTAAAAGTGTAGAGGATGTAAATAAACAAATGGCATCTGAGATTCAAACATATAAGCTAAACATAAAAGAACGTGGTGGTAAAAATGAACAGATTAGAGGAGCAGAGATTGGCTTAAAGTATGATGCGAATGCTGATTTTAAAGTGTTTAAAGATAAACAGAATCCTTATAAATGGATCTTGGCAGTTTTTAATACGAAAGATTCTAAAATGATAGCAAAAGTTAAATATGATGAAGATTTATTAAAAGAAAAATTGGGCAGGCTCTCTTGTTTTGATAGTAGTAAAGTAGTTGAACCTAAAAATGCTAGCTATAAATATACAGAGAATGGTTATGTAATTGTCGCTGAAATTATTGGAAACAAGGGAGATAAAGACATCTTATATAATTATGCCATAGATGCAGTGAGCACGGGCAAAGCAATAATAGATTTAGAGTCAATTAATTACTATGTTAAGCCAGAATATACTTCGAAATCTCTGAAGGTAGTTGCTACAAGGGACATGCTTAACAAATATGTATCTTCAAAGATTACATATACTTTTGGGAAAGATAAGGAGATTTTAGATGGGACTACAATAAATAAGTGGTTTACAGTTGATGAGAATAATGAAATAACATTTAATGAAAAGTACGTTGAAAGCTATATGGACGTACTTGCTAGTAAATATAATACAGTTGCTAAGACGAGAAATTTTGTTTCATCATCAGGGAAGAAAATTAACATTGGTGGTGGTAGTTATGGCTGGTCAATTAATAAGGTTAAAGAAACTAAAGATTTAATTTCAATGATAAAGCAAGGGAAGTCTATAGAAAGAGAACCAGCATATTATCAAACCGCATTAGCTCGGGGTAATGATGATATTGGAAATACCTATGTAGAAATAGATCTTACAGGGCAACACTTATGGTTTTATAAAAACGGAAAACTAATAACACAAGGGGATGTTGTCACAGGTAATGCTGGATCTGATAAGACTAGAACACCAAGTGGGATTTATAAGATCGATTATAAAGAAACAAATGCAACTCTTGTAGGTGAAAACTACGCTTCTCCTGTGAAGTTTTGGATGCCTTTTAACAAAGGAATAGGTATTCATGATGCAAGTTGGCGAAGTAATTTTGGGGGAGCGTTGTATAAGACAGGTGGATCCCATGGTTGTGTAAATTCACCATATGAGGTAGCAAAAACAATATTTAATAATATAGAGGTAGGCACTCCAGTTGTTTGTTATTAGTTTTAAATGCAGCTAGTAGTATCTTGTTTTATTATCAAAATATTTGAGAAGTACTTTTACTAATTTTGAATGTAACACAATTGTGTTACATTCATTTTGGGGCTATTGTCTATTCCTCTACAAGGTTTGTTTTAATATATTCAACAGCATTGTTACCTGCCAGTCTACCACTATTTACGGCAAATCCTAGAGTACTGCATCTGATGCTGGACAGAAAATTAAGGATACTGGTTCTATTTTATCTGCAATTGAAATATTGCCTCACAATCGAATTTATTAGCATTAAATGCTGCCATTGAAGCTGCAAGAGCAGGTGATGCAGGTAGAGGCTTTGGTGTAGTTGCAAGTGAAATAAAGAAGTTGTCTCAGTTAAGTAGTGAATCAGCAAAAAAGGTATTTAAAACTCTACTTGAAATACAAAAATCCATAATAAAGATTACAGATGTAATTAATAGTTCAAGTTTAATTGCTGACTCCCAAGCAGCCGCAACGCAAGAGATAACCGCAACTTTAGAGGAAATAACTGCATCTGCTGAAATATTAGCAAAGATATCAAAAATGGAATAATATTTTAGTTTGTTTATTATTACATTTTATTTCTTAATCATTTATTCGTTCAATGCATTTTCGTCTTTTTTGTGAAATAATTGACATAGGTATTACTATGATTATTGGTCCAAAACAAATAACCATAGTAGGCCAACAATTTATGAATAGCAATACAATACCTAATAATATATAATAAAATCCAAGAACATAAAATGGAAGTCTGGAATATTTAACATAATTTCTTTCATCAATCACTCTATATTTTTCTGTTTTAGGCATTATAATTTTTAGAGATTGATATTTACCACCTAGTAAATTATATACTGTATAATTAAACAAGGACATAACAGTAAAAAATAAATAGGAAGTGACTTTATGGTTAAAAAGAAAGTTGCATTAATTAAAATAGGGGGAATAATACTCGTTGTTATAATAGCCGCCTTTATTTATTCTTTGAGTATAAGAAGTGAGTTTACAAAATATCTGGATACAAAATATCCTAAACTGTCATTCAAAGTAGGTCTTACAAAAAATAATATTTTATACGGTAACTATTATTCAGATGTGACTTGCTTAAATGATGGAACATATTTTGTTATTTCTAAAGATAAGGAAAACATCTCCGAAGATTATATTCAATACAAAAGTGTAATGCAATATAACTCCAAGATTAAAAGTGCATTTAAGGGTAGAGCTATTCAGAAACACATAAAAAGTGTAACGGGAAGCGGTGCAATACCGTTTAAAAATAATGCTTCATACATACAAATAAATATAGACCTGATTAATGGTGTAGACCAGATTTCGGACGCGAAAGATGTGCTAAAAATTTTAAAAGAGAAAAATATAGTTACGAATAGTGTAATATTCTCATATGAAAAAGATAAGAGTTACTATGAATTATGGTTACCTTCAAATGGTTACAATTTAACAAGAAAACAAATTGAATCCAAAATTATAAAAATAAGATAGTATATTATAAGCATATGAACTTAAAAAAGTAATGCTAGTTCATAGATAAGGGATTATTTGCTGGGATATAATGAAAAATTTGTTTTAGCTTTATTTTTCATTATATAGGAAACAGCTTGCGGAAACCGCTGTGGATAACATTCTAGTCGAAAAATAGATAAAAAAATTAGATAAATATGAGATGATTAAATCATGAAAAAAATAAGATTACTATAAAACGAATATTCGAAGATAATTATCCAGAGTTTTGGAAATTGAATAAAGAGAAATATCCTCGAAAGATGAGAGAGCATGTGAATATCGAAGTAATGAAAATGATAGGATGTGGAGATATTTCATTAGGCTTTGTTGCGTACATATGTTTAAAATGTCAGTAGCTGGTAATAGTGCAAGTGCAAGAATTGAAGGATATAATTGCCCACCTAGAATATCATATGTGAATACAAATGGAAACCCTACTGGTCAAGTTGTCAATGATAATAACAGATATGGAGCTAGTCCTTATTAGAAAGTTTAAAACAATAAATCTGGATTAAAAATCCAGATTTATTGTTTTAATTACCTAAAAAATTTAACTTCACCAGTATTGGATATAGTACCTTTATCAACTAAACCCTTACCACCATTTTTAATTGCATCATAATTTTTTATTGTAAAGTAATTAATTTGACTGTTTTCATTAAAGTTTTGTAATTCAACTAATATACCATTATCAAGTTTATTATCATCATTACACAAAAAACCATTGCTATCATTAACTTTTTTAAGGTTATTATAATTATCTTGTGAAGCTTTTACAGGAATAAAATATTTAGGAAGCTGTTGATTAAGTAATTCATTTTTTAATATTAGTGATACAGCATCCTTTTTTGTTAATAATTTATTTTCTTCAATAACTTTATTTGGTTGTTCAATATTATTTTTATTACTAGCAGTAACTTTATTTGATTTGTGCTTAAAAAAACATGTCATAACTATACAGAACGCAACAACTATCAATGTAATGAGAATTAAATATTTTTTTTCATACAAAATCTCCTTAAAATGCAAATTTTAAAAATTATGGCAAGTAAATGAATCTATTTTTATTATGCCTTTAAACGCTAACAAAATCAATACCATATATTTCAATATGTTTACTACTTGTTTGTATCGATTAATGTCTGTATATTTGGGTTAAATCTCTCGGCTTTCAGCTGAATTCTTAAAGTTAAGTTTTTACTAAAAGGTCGTAAAAATGGTATAATTTATTTAAGGGTTATGTCTAGTTTATGGATAGTTCGTAATAAATCTTAAATGGGGAAGGGATATAGTGAAGAAAAAGCTTGTTATACTTTTAATAATAGTTTCTTTAATATTAATTTTTACTTATAAATATATACCATTTAAAGCTATTATAGATGAATTTGTTTTTAATATATTTAAACCAAAATTTATTGTATCTGAAAATTTTTCTAAAGTTGATAATAACAAAAATGGAGTAGCAGATGTATTAGATATAGTTAATGGAGCTGATAAAGAGGTTCTTAATAAAACAAAATATATTAGTAATTATTATAGTGGTGGATACCCACCTGATAAAGAAGGGGTATGTACTGACGTAATTTGGAGAGGATTTAAAACTGCTAACATTAATTTAAAAGACCTTATTGATCAAGATATAAAAAGTAATATTAAACTTTATCCTAGAGTTGAAGGAAAGCCTGACCCTAATATTGATTTCAGGCGAGTGCCGAATCAAGATGTATTTTTCAGTAGATATGCGTTAAGTTTAACAACTAAAGTTAAAGCTAGAAATTCTGAAAATTTAAAAGAGTGGCAACCGGGTGATATTGTGATATTTGGGCAGGGACATGTGGGTATTATTTTTGATAAAAGAGATAAAAATGGCATTCCTTATGTTATTCATAATATCAAACCTCATGCAAGTATACTCAAGCTTTCTTATTTTACAACTCCTATACACGGTCATTATAGATGGAAATTTAAGAATAAAACGTAAAGTATAAAAATATCTTTTGTAAAATTGAAGGTTTAAGCCATATAAGAAATAAAAATTAAAGCTAAAGGAAATTTTTACTATTTTAAAATAGAGGGTGAGTGCAATTATATGGAGTTTATAGGAATAATGGCATTTATAATAGCAATTTCCAATATGGGGTTAAGCGACAAAGTTAAGAAGCTAAAAGCAGATGTCAAGAAAATCAACACATCAATAAAGGTGGAAATCGAGATGTCTAAAATACTTAAAGCGCTTGAGGGTAAAAGATGTACACTTTCAGTTATTGCAAAAGGTCCAGTAGATTGTGAAGTTATAAATGTGGATGACGAGTGGATGGAAGTAAAACAATTTTTAAAAAAAGATCAAAGTAAAATAATGATAATTAGAATTGAAAAAATAAATGATGTTGTCTATTAGTTTATTTTTCGATTTGAAGGAGGTAAAAATATGAATAAAGAATATTTAAAGGAAATTACGTGCATCTTTTGCCACCTCCAAAAATTTTTATCTTTATTTGCAAAAGAAGACTCCGTTCTCTGTAGACGGAGATGAATTTTGTTGCTAAATTATTTTTATATAACTTAATATTATAGGCTCTATTACGGCATAATATATATTAGAGATTATAAAAAAGGTGGTGAATATTTTGAGAATAGAAACTAATTCTTCTACAAGAATATATAAAAATAAGCTCAGCTTTGAAAATCTCAACAATCTATCGAATATACTGTATGTTGTTAATGAAGCTAAAATTAAAGCTTATTCAATTCTTGTTTACAATCATGAGAAAAGTCTTTCTCAGAGTATTCATTTAACTATTAAAAATATGTTTAATCTTAATACTTATTATACAAACTATGCTGTTTGTGAAGCTAAATGGAATAAATCTTCTAATGTTGAATTAAACAAAATGTACATAGATGATTTAAAGCAGAACATTAATCATAGAGAGAAATCTGCTAAGGATTTAATTAATAAAATTAAATTTTGGAGTAAGATTCACACTCATATTATCGATATATCTAAGGCTATTAAAAATAGTAAAAGCCTCCCCAAATTTAAGTATTATAGGCCATATTATTTTTACATGTCAGATGATAAGATTTTTGTTGAGGCCAATTATAAAAATAAATCAATTATATATAATATATACGATTTTGAGCATGCTCTTGTCGTAAAAAAAATTAGCAGATTAACTAATAAACTGAATATGATTAAGCGTGGTATAAGTTATCAAAAACAAAAACTTGCAAGACTTAATACAAGTGCAGTAAAATCATGTTTTGGTACTAAGAAACTATTCAAAGCTCAGCATACATTATATAAAGATCATTTTGCATGGAAAGAAGACTTCTATAAAGCTAGACATAAAACTATAGAACTTCAAGGACTTAACACAGTTACATAAGGAAATGCTTGTGTTAAATACAGCTACGAAACGAATTTACTAAGTATCCAACTGCCCTATGAAAATAAAATAGGTGCATATCATAGTTCACAATGGTTTGAAGTAGAAAATGTTGATTTTCCTTACCATAAAGACTTATTAATAGAAGCTCTAAACACTAAAAATTCCCCTGTTTCCTTACGAATCGAAGACAAAGGAGATTATTTTTTGTTTAAGCCATCTTATAAACTATTTAAAGACGAGAATCAAATTAATTATTTTATGGCAAATGGAGTTGTAGGCTATGATATAAACTACGACCATATTGCATGGAGTGAAACTGATTGCATCGGAAACCTATTAGACTTTGGCACTATACATTTTAATATAGCAAATAAAACTTCAGGGCAGATTTCAAAAATTTTAGAAAAGAGTGCCTTAGGGCTTGTTCAAATAGCCAGGGATAAAAATAAACCACTTGCTGGTGAGGATATTAAAAACATCAGTAAATCCAAACTAACTTATGGGAATACTAAACGAAATATGAAAATCAGTATGTTTGCTCATAAAAAAATCATTGAAGCAATCAGTTCCAGGGCTTTTAAAGAAAATTTAGCCGTATTTTATGTAAATCCAGCATACACTAGCCAAATGGGTAAAATAAAATATATGAAAGCTAAAGGAATATCTATTCATGTATCCGCTGCATATTGTATAGCTCGTAAAGCTCTTGGGTATAAAGAGAAAATACCTTTGATATATAGAACATTTACAAACAATTGGAGGGTACTATCCAAAGAGTTAAAGACACTTAAAATACAGTATTTATATAAAATTTCAAGCACCTTAGGATACTCGAATTTAAAAGCTTTTGTAAAAGATACTATAGTAGTTATAAATAATAATGTTTTAGTTCTAGATGGAGCCAGTGGTCCATTAACCATAGGTACTATCTACAAGCTTATTTATATAACACAAATATTAAAAGTAGTTAAGATTAATTCTTAACGACTTTTTCACACACAACATATGGGCCTTCAAATCTATTAATAATTAACCCCTGTAATAAGTTAAATGGGATATAATGTGTATAAAAGTAAGTGTATGTTAAAGATAATATTATATCATTGAAATACATTCAATGTAACAATTCAACACGATATGTTACATTGAAATTGAAATTTTTAAGGAATAGGCAATAGACCCAATGTGAAAGTAACTCAATTACCATTGAGTTACTTTCAAAATATTAATACAAGTAACCCCACATCTATAAAGATATAGGGTTGCTTGTGATGAAACAGAAAAAAATTATGTAACTTTAAATATTAATTATCTTTTTTATTTTCTAATTTATTTAAAATAATATCTATCTTTTTCTCCATTTCTTTATTTCTATTAACATAATTTTTAAACCCTTGTATTGCTTTATATATCCCTATTATAATTGCAATTATTATAGCAAAGTTAATAATTGTAAAAACAATTCTAGTAGCTCTTGCACTTCCCATACAAAGCCTCCCTTTTATATTAAATCATAAAACATTTATTTAATTATACCATAATTACCATAAATTATTTACCATTGTAATCTATACGGAAATTCAATAATAAAAGTATTGGAGATAGTCGGTAACAGCAAGAGACTTATAGGGACTACCTCAATGGTTATGAATAATTTAGAAATAGAAAGGAGAATTATTATGATTTCAAAGTATAAAAAGATAAATGTTAGAGGTATATTGTTAGGAATTGCTGTCCTCTTTACCATAGGTGCCTTAGGTATTGCACTAAACACTTCAAAAGTAATCCCAAACAATAATATTGTTGAAGCTTCAACATAAAGAAAGTAAAGAAATATCTAAAGAAAAAATAACTATAATTAATCAAAAAACTGAACAATTAAAATCTTTAGAAATTCAAAACAAAAAAATCAATCAATCTAATACAGCAAAATGGAATATAGTAATAAAGACAATGAAAGCACATCCAGAAAATTTTAACATTGCAAAACAAAAATCTATTACAGTCCAATCTGATATTATTACGGACCAAATTACGAAACTTATTTTGTTTAATCAAGCATCAGGATATGATATAAATATAGATCATACACTAAATTTACCAACTCATGAAACGATAACTTACTTAGATAAAATGATTGGAATAACTTCTTATAGAAATAAAGAGATGAAAAATATTGAAAAGCAAATGGATATATTATCAAGTCTACTTTAGTTAACAAAAGAATTGATTAGCTAAAGTTGGCATAAAAGAAAAACAAATAGATGTTATATTGATCAAATACCTAAAATTTATTTTTAATAAAGTAAGTAAATAAACAAAGAGCCTGAGTTAGTTTAAAAATACTAATTTCAGGCTCTTTTTATCTTATGTTAACAACAATTTAATTATATAGCCAAAGTTCGCTTATGTAGATAAAACACGGACTTTAACTATATGACTATCTATTCCACTCAACTTTAAATCCATATTGAGCAGTACTTCATCAACATTACAGTTTTGGTAAATTTTTTATAACTTGCGAATTGAGGAGCATAAAGCAATTGAAACCTCAACTCCCTTGCAAACAGCTGCAATCGCAAATACTGCAACTGGACTGATTAAACTCGAGATTAAACTACCTGCCATAACGCCAAGTGGCACAGCCAGCCGGGTAAACACACGTGAGAAACCAAGCACTCTTCCTAACATATTCGAAGGGACAGTTTCCTGCCGTATCGATGTTGAAAGCGTGTTCCATGCCACATTACAGATTGTAACGATACCAAACGCGATTCCTGGACCTAGCCAAAACCGGGCAACTAATGCATATAGAAAACCACATGTCCCTATAATTAAGAGTATAGGTATAATTACTCCACGTCGAAAATAGCGTTCCAAAGGAACTACGATAATACTTCCCACTAAACCACCAAATCCAAGAAATGCGTAGTTGTAACTAATTTGTGCCGCATTTAGATGGAGTGTAGAGAGGAGATAGAACATCAAAACTCCATAGGCTGCACTGTACCCAAAGTTGCCGATCATAGCCTGTAGGGAGAGAGTAAAATTCAACTTGTCGTGAATTAAAAAATGTAGTCCATCCCTCATTCCACGAAAAACCTCGCTTAGTCCCGTTTTCGCAACCGGTTTTCCCAAGGTCTGAATTCTCCATATAGCCCATAATGTCCCTGCGAAAGACACGACATCGAACCATAACGTACGGTAGCCTCCAAGAGTGGTTATCATAATACCGGCAAGAAGAGGACCAATTAAATCACCGGCTTGATTAACTAATTGATACGATGCATTTGCCTTAGTAAGGTTTTTGTTGTCTATTAATTGGGGGATAACAGCTACAACCGATATGTCAAAAAGTAATGACAACCCTGCCAAAAGAAATGATACAACGTAAAGTTGCCAAAGTTGCAAGATGCCCAGCATCTGCATGAATGGAATGAAAGCAACTAGAAGCGCTCGTGTTACATCAGCGAAGATCATCAGTCGTCGGCGATCCCAGTGATCAACGCACACTCCGATGATCGGACCAAATAACACAATCGGCAATACACTGACTGCATACATTGAACCCATAACAATAACTGAATGTGTTAGTTCATATGAAATCCATGGTATTGCAAAGGTGTAAAGTGCGTCACCTAGTCTCGAAACTAGCTGTCCACTTAGGAAAATAAGAAATTGGAGGGGCAACTGTTTAGAGTTAGGATTGCTCAATCGGTGTGGAAGTAGTCTTAAAACTGAACTATTCTCATTCTTCAATTCTTTAAAAGATTTATTATCAATTTAATCACCTCTTATTAATTTACGTCGCAGTATTTTACTTTCATGACATTTCTTGTTTAGAGTATAGGCTTTAAATCTACTTCAACCTCAATAATAGAATCTTCATTTTCATCAATAATTTCAACAGAAATCTTATCTACTATTGTGGTGAAATTTTCTTTAATAAGTTCAGTATTTTTAAATGCTATATTTAAATTCTCTTTTGAGGTAAAATCACCTATTGTCATATGAGGCATAAATGTTTCTTCGTTTAACCAAGCAGGTTTATAGTTATTTAAGATTCCTGTATATAATTTCTTACTCAGTTCCTTTATTTGTTCATTGCCTTGCTTTATATCTAAAAATAAATATCTCCCTAAAGGGTTATCAATCTTTACTATTTCCTGTAATGTCAGTCTAAAGCATCTTGTTTCATCAATCACTTTCTTTAAATGTTCATTAATTTCAATTGATGTAAAACCACTTTCAAATGTAAACACTAAAGTAATATGTGGGCTAACATGATTTGCAAGTGGATCATACTTTTTTCTTATTTCATTTATAATATTAATATTTTCAAATTGTGGAAATATCATTATGGTTCTTTTCTTGATATTAGAATTCATCTTAATTCTCCTTTTTTATAAATAATTTTTAATTCGTTATTTTCTACAATTCCGACTAACGATATATATACTATTATACCATAATTACCATAAATCAATTATATTTACAATTCCTTCGAAATGAGCAATAGACCCAAAGTGGAAGTAACTCAATTGGTATTGTGTTACATTCAGAATATCAATACTGATATTACTTTTTATATGTTGCTTATAATAAAATCACCTTGTATTATTACTTTACCTGTTCCTCCAATTTGGACTACAATATCATTTTGTTCCCTATAAGCATATATATCAATTTCACATGGAGCCTTTACTATGTATCCTTGCTCAGCTTTTATTGATATCATTTTTCTATCAGAATAATGATTATTCAACAAATATGCACCTACCGCTGCATTTCCAATACCACATGCGGCGTCTTCAATTCCCTCTCTTGGGCATATATTTCTTGTATGAATATCAAATGTGTCATCTTTAGTTTCAAAACAAAACACTTGTGCTTCTCTTACGCCAATAAGATTACATAGATTTTTTAATTGATTTATGTTCCTTTTAACTTTCATTAATCCCTCTAAAGATTTAATTGGCACAACTAAATGACCTAATCCAGTATTTATACATTGTATTGGTAAATCATTCATTATATCGTTATTATCAATTCCTAAAATTTCAGCTATTTTACATTTTTCTTGAATAATTGGTCCAAATTCAACAACTTGTTGCTTTAATTTAACAACAATATCATTATTACGTTCTTCAATACTAACTTCTTTTATTCCGTCCTTTGTCTTGATTAAATACTTATCTTTTATTATTGCACCTAGTGCTCCTTCTTTCGCAAGTGCAATAAATGCAGCAACTGTAGGGTGACCTGCAATTCCGACTTCATTTTCTGGAGTAAAATATCTAATATCAAAATCTATTCTTTCTTCATCACTTTCAGTGATATACACCGTTTCAACTAAATTAAGTTGACGCGCAATATTTTGCATAATAGAATCTTCTAATTCACCTTGATTACAAAATATAGCCGCGGCATTTCCACCTCGTCCATTATACGTAAAACTATTTATAACACAAAATTTTTTTGTCTCATTCATTTATATTCTATCCTTCCTTTTTACTTAATTAATTTAATTATTGTATTTAATTTTTTCTGTAATTCCTCAGTAATTTCTACTAAAGGTAACCTAACCTCCGAAGAATCTATTAATCCTAGCTTTTTCAAACAATATTTCAAAGGTGCTGGGTTAGGTTCTTGAAATAACATTGGAATAAATTCATATAATTCCTTCCAAGTTTCTAACGCTGCTTTGCTATTATTGCTTGTAATATCATTATATACTTTGATAAATCCTTCAGTATTAATATGTGCAGAGGCTAGAATACCTCCGTCTCCACCTAAACAAAGTGTTGTATAAAATAATGCATCTTCTCCAGTTAATATAGAAAAATTTTTAGGCTTATTTAAAATCAACGCTGTTGTTTGAGCAATATTTCAACTAGAATCTTTAATTCCAACTATATTATTTAACTCAGCTAATTTATAAATTGTAGTATTTTCAATATTTCTTCCAGTTCTATAAGGTATATTATATACAATAATATCTAAATAGGTTGCTTCTGAAATACTCTTGAAATGCTGAAAAATTCCTCTTTGATCCGGTCTAGAATAATAAGGCGAAACAGATAATATTCCATCTATTTTATATTTTTCTACTACCTTAAGCTTCTCTACTACTTTTTTGGTATTGTTTCCACCTAATCCAACATAAATAGGAACTGATCCATTTGTGTACTCAATAGTTTTTTCAATTATTTCTTCATACTCCAAATCTGAAATTGTGGGACCTTCACTAGTTGTTCCTAAAGGAATAAAGCCATGCACTCCTTTAGTCAAATAATAATCTATTAATTTTTTGTAAGAAACATAATCTACATTACCGTCTTTAAATGGTGTTACTAATGGAATAAAGACTCCCGATATAGCCATAGTTTACCTCCTAATATTTTTTACGTAATAATTTACGATTATGACATAAATATATGGTTAATTATACTATAATTTACTACAAATTCTATATAAGTAATTGAAATAAATCCTGGTATATAGAAAAAAAAGCACGTTATATATTAGGGATCAAAGAAATACAATGTCGTGAAAAACTTAACTTCACGATATTTGTTATGTAGGTTATCAGTAGCGAAAGTTAGAAAGAGACCTTGAGAGAGGATCTAAGAAGGCATTAAAAAAAGTTCAAAAGGAAATATTAAAGAGCGAAGGTTAATTGCATACGATTAAAGGCATAATAAATTAATTATACGAATTGCAGTAATAATGTAAAGCGTGAAATTTTTTATAATGATGATTAAGAAAGGAGAACAATATGCAAAAAATAGTTCCTCATTTATGGTACGACAAAGAAGCTAAAGAAGCAGCCGAGTTCTATATCAGTTTATTTGACGAATCAAAGATTTTAAACGTAACAGTTATTGGAGATACTCCTTCAGGAGATGCGGAAATTGTAAACTTTGAATTATCTGGGCAGCCATTCGCGGCAATAAGTGCAGGTCCTTACTTTAAATTTAACCCATCAATTTCCTTGATGGTAGCTTGTACATCTTTAGAGGAGGTTAATACTAAATGGAAAGCATTATCTGAAGGTGGCACTGAACTTATGCCACTGGGTGAATATCCATTTAGCAAGTGGTACGGCTGGATTCAAGATCGCTATGGGTTGTCTTGGCAGTTAATGCTTGTTGATAGTGGTGAAATGGTCCAGAAGATTACAACAAATTTACTTTTTTCAAATGATGCATGTGGGAAAGCCGAAGAAGCAGTGAAATATTACACTGAAGTTTTCGAAAACTCCCAAATAGGAATAATAAGCAAATATGGAAATGGTGAAGCAAAGTCATCAAAAGCTCGGATAAATTATGCTGCTTTTAAGCTTTGTGGTGTTGATTTTTCAGCAATGGATAATGGATTTGATGTAGAGTTCAATTTCAACGAGGCATTTTCACTCATTGTAAATTGTAATGATCAAAAGGAAATTGATTACTATTGGGATAAACTCTCTGCAATACCTGAGGCAGAGCAATGCGGTTGGGTCAAGGACAAATTTGGCTTATCGTGGCAAATTGTTCCATACAATATGGACGAAATCTTGCTTAATGGCACAAAAGATGAAATTAAAAGAGTGACAGAGGCTTTTCTCAAAATGAAAAAGTTTGACTTAAATGCCTTGGAAAAAGCACGGTTAGGGCATGAATGACGAATGTAGGCCCCTACACTAATTACCATTGAGTTACATTCGTTAGTTTTTACATAACAATGAGTCTTTAAAATATTGTTTTAAAGACTCATTGTTATTTCGATATTATTTCAATTCCATCTTCAGTTACGAGAATTGTATGCTCCCATTGTGCTGAAAGTGATCCATCGGCAGTAAATGCTGTCCAACCATTATCCTCATCTATGAATATTTCATGACTACCACCATTTATCATTGGTTCAATCGTAAATACCATTCCTGGTGCTAAAATCATATCTGTTCCTTTTGTTCCAAAATGAAAAACAAATGGATCCTCATGCATCTCTAGCCCAACTCCATGTCCTCCAAAATCCCTAACTACCGAGTATCCATTACTCTGCGCATATTCTTGCACCGCTGCGCCTATGTCACCTAAAAAGCTCCAAGGTTTTACTGTTTCTATTCCTTTAATTAAACATTCCTTACTTATTGCTACTATTTTTCTAGCTTCATCACTTACTTCTCCAATCATAAACATTCTTGACGCATCTGAATAATATCCATTAAGCATAGTAGTGGCATCAACATTTATAATATCACCATTTTTAAGTACTATATCCTCGCTTGGTATTCCATGACACACTTCATCATTAATTGATGTACAAATACTTTTGGGAAATCCATCATAATTAAGAGTAGCCGGAATTCCACCATGATATATTGTATATTCATGAGCTAGTTTATTAATTTCTTCTGTAGTCATTCCTTCTTTAATATTCTTACTAATTAAATCTAAAAGGCTATTATTGATTTTAGCACTTTTTCTGATCCCCTCAATTTGATCTTTATTTTTAATAAGATCTCTTGTTGGAACTATATAGCCTTGATTCTTCAAGGTTTCTAACTTATTATCAAAGTTTAAGTGGCAATTCTTATATTTTATTCCACTTCCACACCAGCATTTATTATTTCTACATAAATTCATTATACATTCTCCTATATTAAGATTAATTTAGATAAAAACAACTAAAAATAATATTTAATTAATCTGTTATTTAATAATTCCGCCATGAAAAAAGCACTCATACACTTTTGTATCATCAAAATAGATTTCCTCATATCCTTGAAACCACTTAAATTCTCCATTAACAATGCAATGATATTTATATTGCCCATCTTGATATACCATAGGTCCACGATAAGGATTTTCCTCTGGCACTAAACTTAATGCTTCTTTTAAAAATTTTCCTGAAAAACCTTTTCCAATAATTCTGGCTGTATAATTCATTGACCAAAATGGAATGTCATCTTCCCATAAAGCTTCTTCTCCTCCAAATTGATCTCTTCCTAAATAGGTATCAATATACTTTAGATTTCCTTCTGTATACTCTAAATCATGTGAATTAGGTCTTGAAGATTCAATTTCGAAACCATCTCCTGCATAGGTAGCTCTTTTGGCATTACGTAAAAATTCTACTATTTTTTCATGTGTAGAATCAACTTTTTTCTCTTTTATACATAAACGACAATTTTCTTCATAATCATTAACTAATTTATCAATACTTACTTTAAAGAAATCACTTAATGCAATTAGTCTTGCAATGTCAGGGTATGAATGCCCAACTTCCCACTTTGCAACTGCCTGCCTTGATATACCAAGCATTTCAGCTAATTTCTCTTGTGATAATCCTTTTTCTTTTCTAAGAATCTGCAATTGTTCCGGAAAACTCATTTCTAATCACCCCTAAATAAGTTTACTAAAAAAACAACCATATTGCTACCAATTAAACATAACATTTTTGTCAACTATAGGTTGCATTTGAATTTTGTTTCATCAAATTAGCCTTAATAAATTTAACCTAATTTTAAAAATATTTAATTTATGGAGTTTCTTTTAGCAATGAGTTTAATAGTAGCGCAATTAAGATACCAGCTTTAGCCGTGGATTTTACAGTACCCGAGTTTTCTATACTAATAGGATCTTCGGTTTATGAATTACAATATGCTAATGATTTTAAAAATGCAAATTCTATAAGTGAGGCTTTAATAAATAATGAAGAGGATATTTATATCCAAACAAGTAAGGGAACGTCGATTAGTAATTCTACTGGACTGACCGTTGCGAAAAGCCTAACAGATAATATTACAATAACAAACTTTAATGGTAAAGCTATTGAGAGTACAGAGTTTGAAGATAAGGCAGCACTGTTAATGGGTTCAATAAAGTATAAAATAAATGATACAAATTCTATAGCATTTACATTGAGTTACATTTAGTATATTAATACAAGTAACCCCACATCTATAAAGATATAGGGTTGTTTGTGATGAAACAGAAAAAAATTATGTAACTTTAAATATTAATTATCTTTTTTATTTTCTAATTTATTTAAAATAATATCTATCTTTTTCTCCATTTCTTTATTTCTATTAACATAATTTTTAAACCCTTGTATTGCTTTATATATCCCTATTATAATTGCAATTATTATAGCAAAGTTAATAATTGTAAAAACAATTGTAGTAGCTCTTGCACTTCCCATACAAAGCCTCCCTTTTATATTAAATCATAAAACATTTATTTAATTATACCATAATTACCATAAATTAAGTAGATTTACAATTCTTTAAAGATGAGTAATAGCCTCAAAGTGAGAGTAACTCAATTACTATTATGTTACATTCAAAGTATCAATATTAACTTAAAACAAGTAACCCAATATCTAATGATTTTTAAGTATTCCTATTTTAATATCATTATTAAAAATATTTAGTAACTAAATACATATTTGTTTATTTGATGTCATACACTAACACTACAAATTACCATTGTAATCTATACGCAAATTCAATAATAAAAGTATTGGAGATAGTCGGTAACAGCAAGAGACTTATAGGGACTACCTCAATGGTTATGAATAATTTAGAAATAGAAAGGAGAATTATTATGATTTCAAAGTATAAAAAGATAAATGTTAGAGGTATATTGTTAGAAATTGCTGTCGTCTTTACCATAGGTGCCTTAGGTATTGCACTAAACACTTCAAAAGTAATCCCAAACAATAATAATGTTGAAGCTTCAACATTAACTAAAGAAACTAAAGAAAGTAAAGAAATATCTAAAGAAAAAATAGCTATAATTAATCAAAAAACTGAACAATTAAAATCTTTAGAAATTCAAAACAAAAAAATTAATCAATCTAATACAGCAAAATGGTGTATAGTAATAAAGACAATGAAAGCACATCCAGAAAATTTTAATATTGCAAAACAAAAATCTATTACAGTCCAATCTGATATTATTACGGACCAAATTACGAAACTTATTTTATTTAATCAAGCATCAGGATATGATATAAATATAGATCATACACTAAATTTACCAACTCATGAAACGATAACTTACTTAGATAAAATGATTGGAATAACTTCTTATAGAAATAAAGAGATGAAAAATATTGAAAAGCAAATGGATATATTATCAAGTCTACTTTAGTTAACAAAAGAATTGATTAGCTAAAGTTGGCATAAAAGAAAAACAAATAGATGTTATATTGATCAAACACCTAAAATTTATTTTTAATAAAGTAAGTAAATAAGCAAAGAGCCTGAGTTAGTTTAAAAATACTAATTTCAGGTTCCTTTTATCTTATGTTAACAACAATTTAACGTAAAATTTAATACAATTCTATTCCTTAGTGAGAATAAATTACAAAGACTATGATTAATTAGCTCAGTAAGTAAGCCAACAACATATAAAGTTTAATTTTTTTCAAAATAAACGCCCCCTAACTATAAACCCATAATATTCTATAAGTTCGCCATGAATTATTTACTCAATTATACTACTATCGCATTATCTAAGAGGCAGAATAATAATGATAAAATGAATTAAAAAACGTCAAAAATTCGTATTTTATCAACCTAAAGTTCGTTTATTTCATAGTAAAGTTATGGAAGTTAGTTATATAGCCAAAGTTCGCTTTTGTAGATAAATGGGGAGGGGATATAGTGAAGAAAAAACTTGTTATACTTTTAATAATAGTTTCTTTAATATTAACTTTTACTTATAAATATATACCATTTAAAGCTATTATAGATGAATTTGTTTTTAATATATTTAAACCAAAATTTATTGTATCTGAAAATTTTTCTAAAGTTGATAATAACAAAAATGGAGTAGCAGATGTATTAGATATAGTTAATGGAGCTGATAAAGAGGTTCTTAATAAAACAAAATATATTAGTAATTATTATAGTGGTGGATACCCACCTGATAAAGAAGGGGTATGTACTGACGTAATTTGGAGAGGATTTAAAACTGCTAACATTAATTTAAAAGACCTTATTGATCAAGATATAAAAAGTAATATTAAACTTTATCCTAGAGTTGAAGGAAAGCCTGACCCTAATATTGATTTCAGGCGAGTGCCGAATCAAGATGTATTTTTCAGTAGATATGCGTTAAGTTTAACAACTAAAGTTAAAGCTAGAAATTCTGAAAATTTAAAAGAGTGGCAACCGGGTGATATTGTGATATTTGGGCAGGGACATGTGGGTATTATTTTTGATAAAAGAGATAAAAATGGCATTCCTTATGTTATTCATAATATCAAACCTCATGCAAGTATACTCAAGCTTTCTTATTTTACAACTCCTATACACGGTCATTATAGATGGAAATTTAAGAATAAAACGTAAAGTATAAAAATATCTTTTGTAAAATTGAAGGTTTAAGCCATATAAGAAATAAAAATTAAAGCTAAAGGAAATTTTTACTATTTTAAAATAGAGGGTGAGTGCAATTATATGGAGTTTATAGGAATAATGGCATTTATAATAGCAATTTCCAATATGGGGTTAAGCGACAAAGTTAAGAAGCTAAAAGCAGATGTCAAGAAAATCAACACATCAATAAAGGTGGAAATCGAGATGTCTAAAATACTTAAAGCGCTTGAGGGTAAAAGATGTACACTTTCAGTTATTGCAAAAGGTCCAGTAGATTGTGAAGTTATAAATGTGGATGACGAGTGGATGGAAGTAAAACAATTTTTAAAAAAAGATCAAAGTAAAATAATGATAATTAGAATTGAAAAAATAAATGATGTTGTCTATTAGTTTATTTTTTGATTTGAAGGAGGTGGAAATATGAATGAAGAATATTTAAGGGAAATTACGTGCATCTTTTGCCACCTCCAAAAATTTTTATCTCTTTATTATTGTATGCTTATGGGTGCCTGTGTGATCATGGATCGAAACACACAATATCTATTTAACCAAGGAAAACTAAAAGTGCGTGCAAGTTTTCGAAGTTGCTAATGATAGAATGTAGGAAGGTGTTAATAATAAGGTAATAGTTTATTATAATAGTATAATAGTATATTGGTATATAATATTATAATAAATAGTTTAAATTGGAGGTATTAGATATGGAAATTAAAAATAAAGAAATATATGACATTTTTTTAGGTTTATCATATAGTCAATTAAAGGATTTATTTAGTAAGGCAAAGAGTAAACAAGAGCAAGATTTTTATATGACGTTATCTAATATGGTTTTACAAAGAGAACAAGAAAGGGTAATAGGTAAATAATTATGTCAACTTACACAATATTCGCGGGCACAAATGGTGCTGGTAAAACTTCAATGTATAAGTCGATATATTTTTTAAGCAAGTAATTGATTTAAGAGATGGCGATATAATTTGGAAAGATAAAAATATGCCAAGTTGGACAGATGATTTATTAGATGAGTAGCTATTAAATATTATTATATTTAATAGCTACTTTTTTATGAAAATCTTCTTCTGAGGAGTATATTCCGAGTAATATACAATTATTTCAATATACTGATGGAGAATACAGTCTATTTGGTACAGTGCAAACTACTGCAGAACATTGTATGAGTATAAATATTTCAAAAGCTAAAGATGATATAAATGGAGTCTTTGTATCAGGCATTATGGGTATGCACAGCGGAGAGCAATCCCTCTATATAATTAAAGATGGAGAACTTACTCCGGCGATAGATGATATATATTCACTTTATCCTTCTAAAATTAAAGATATTGATGGACATGGGTTAATAGAACTCTCTTCTTTAGAAAGGGACCCTAATGATCCGTATTCTAGCAATGCAACGTGTTCTAAAATATTAACATGGTATAAATGGGATGGTGCAAGTGGTTTAACTACAGTAGAAAGTGGAGAAGGGGTGTAGATTTATCTTATTGAAATACATTCAATATAACAATTCAACACGATATGTTACATTGAAAGTGAAATTTTTAAGGAATAGGCAATAGATCCAATGTGAAAGTAACACAATTACTATTGAGTTACTTTCAGAATGCTAAAATATCGACTTACATACAGTAAGTTTTATAGTTAATAGGATAATATTGAGCTGATTTGATTGGTGTAACTATAATTTACGTGTTTTGATGTCGGTACCCTTATACAAATAAATATATAAATTTTGTATACATTTCCACATTATGATAGTCTTATGTATGAGTAGCTTTAGTGGGGAGGGTAAAATGAACTACGATGTTATTGAGCAACTATATATAAATCAACTTAGTATTATTTACAAATATCTAATAAACCTTGGATGTTCAAAGCCTGAAGCTGAGGATATTGTCCAAGAAACATTTACTAGGGCTATATTGTATATGGACGGTGTAATAGTAGAAAAACTCCCTTCATGGTTATTTACAGTAGCTACTAATATTTTTAGAACGTTTAAAAAAAGAAATAATAGACTAAGTTTTTATTTGGATGAGGAACGTTATTATAATAGTTTTTATAGCGAGGATGAAGTTGGAAACTCAATATTATCAGTGGAAAAGCGTGAATATGTTAAACAAACATTAGAAGATTTAAAAGAGCAATATAAAAATTTACTGATTATGAAATACCAAGCAGATTTAAGCTATAAACAAATCTCTATATTACTTGGTATCCCTGAAAATACAGTTAAGACATATCTCTATAGGGCAAGAGAAAAATTTAAGGAAAGGTGGAGGGATAATTATGAAAGAAGATAATATGGATTTTTTACTTGATAATGAAAAACTAAAAAAAGCATACAAAAAATCAAAAAAAATGAGTACCATTAGAATAATTATAATAGTTGTGTTATTGATAATACCACTATATATAGTTAATGTTATGATTGCGTCTAAAATGGGAACTAGATATTATACACAAGTCGAAAAAGTGCTTGAGGTTACAAATCCTAATGCTTATATTAGCAAGGAAAATGATGTTATTGGTTTTCTTGGTGCAAGTGTTCAATATACCGTCTCTAAAAGAATCGGTAGTTGGAAATCTGTAGATATATATGATCAAAATAGCAGTTATGGATTAGAATTTATTAATGGGATCAATCGCACTATGTCTTCAAATAGTGGTGGACAGAAGGCTGGTGAATGGCCAGTTAATTTTGATGGTTCAGGCAATTTAACTATGATGGTATTTCACCCAGATATTAAGTACAAGGAATATAAAAATGATTTAGCCTTACTTAATAAAGTAAGTTCTGACTCACTATTAGAAATGACTTTATCCTTTGATAAAAAGTATAGAATTAATGAAGTTTCAAATATTTTACCTAAAGTCGAAATATCTGAGCTATTAATTGATGGTTATACAGATAAGGAAATGAATGTTTATAAAAAGCAAGCTTCTGAATATGACGGAAAATCTGCATTTATTCAAGAGTTCAATTTTATAGGATTTAAGACATCTAATGGATTTAATTATGATCCGGATGAAGTATCAAATAATTATGGGAAGTTTTTAAATAATCTTCAGTTTAAATTTAAGGATACTACTTATAAAAAAAAGTTTAGTGATATTTATTCTGTGCTAAAGAATAAGGATCAATTAAAAGCAAACAAATTAGATTTAATAGGCGTAGTGGTTTATGGTAGTCCAGAGGAATTGCAGAAGTTAAAGTTAAATCCGCATATAAGAGCATCGAGTGTCGGTATTATAACTAAGGATATTATTTTTAAATAATTGCAACCAAGACTTAAAAAAGTTTCTAGACAAACAATTAGTTCAATAGAAACAGGTAAATTTAATCCAAATGCAAAATTAGTATTAATATTTTGCATTTCATTAGATAAAGAATTTGAATATTTATTTTACTTTGAATAAGCAATAGACTCAATGTGAATGTAACTCAATTACATTTGTGTTACTTTCAGGTTATCAATACGAGATTAACAAAATAACCCTATATTTGATTATATGGGGTTATTGGTGACGACATAAATATTCGCAGTAGCAATCTTTTCTATTTATTATGTTGACATAAGCGAAAAAAAGCATATACTGTGTACATACGGTTAATACAGTTAACACAGTTATACATACTTCCTTAAAGGAGACTTAAAATGAAAATAATAATCTCAAACTCAGCTGATGAGCCGATATATGAACAAATTACAACACAGATAAAAAATAATATTTTTAACGAACAATTAAATGAAGGTGATGCGCTTCCCTCTATTAGGAATTTAGCTATTGAACTTCGAATTAGTGTCAGTACAACTAAAAGGGCTTATGAAAAGCTTGAAATGGAAGGCTTTATAAACACTGTACCTGGGAAAGGATCCTATGTAGCAGGGCAAAACAAAGAGTTATTGAGGGAAAGAAAGATAAAAATTATTGAAGATAAATTAACAGAGGCTATTGAAGAAAGCAAATTTATTGATTTGTCTTTAGACGATTTGAAAAAATTACTTGATATTTTATCTGAAAATACTAAATAGGGGTGGGGATTAATACGGATAATATTTTAGAAGTCAAAAATTTAACCAAAAACTATAAAGATTTTACTTTAAAAGATATAAATTTTGAATTGAAAAAAGGTTATATTATGGGATTTATAGGACCAAATGGTTCAGGCAAAAGTACTACAATAAATCTGATAATGAATTTAATTAAAAAAGATTCAGGAGATGTCAAAATTTTTGGTCTTGATAACATAAAAAGTGAAAAGGATATTAAACAGAGAATAGGTTTTGTATACGATGAAACATACTGTTATGAAAATTTAAAATTAATTGAAATGAAGAATATAATAGCTCGGTTCTATAAAAATTGGGATGATAATGCATTTAGTAAATATCTTTTAGATTTTAACTTACCTAAAAATAAAAAGATAAAAGAATTGTCAAAAGGTATGAAAATAAAATATTCTCTTGCTATTGCACTTTCACATAAAGCTGAACTTATTTTAATGGATGAACCAACTTCAGGGTTGGATCCAATATTTAGAAGTGAATTATTACAAATTCTTCGGTTTATCATTCAAGATGAAAATAAGAGTATATTTTTTTCAACGCATATAACTACAGATTTAGAGAAGGTGGCTGATTCAATCACCTTTATTAATAATGGCAAGATAGTTTTTTCTGATTCTAAAGATGATATATTAGAAAAATACAAAATGGTGAAAGGTGATCGATCACTTATAACTGATAATATAAAACGAGAATTTATTGGAATAAATGAAAGTTCTTTTGGATTTGAAGCTTTAACTGACAACGCTGAAAGAATAAAAAAGGTTATTGGTAAAGACATTTTAATTGAAAGAGCAAGTTTAGAGGATATTATGGTTTATACGGTTAAGGGAGGTAGGAATGGTTAACTTAGTTCTAAAGGATATTCTTATGCAGAAAAAAAGTACTAAGGATTTAATGATAGCAATCTTATTAAATTTTATTATCATTTGTATTCTACAATTTCTAGGAGCTGCATCTGTTTATATTTTAACACCATCTATATTTGCAATTTCATTAATTACAAGCAGTTGCGGATTTGGTGAAAGAAATGATGTTGATAGGATGATTAACAGTTTGCCAGTAAGCCGAAAAGAAATAGTTATTAGCAAATATTTATCTAGTTTTATTTTTCTTATTATTGGAATTGCTATTACTATACTATTTGCTTCTATAATCAAATTTTCTGGACTTAGCCATATTAATAGATTTATGAATTTAACTGATATAATAATAGTTTCAATTTTTACTGTTGCTTATAGCTGCGTATATTTACCCATTTATCTATGGCTTGGATACTTAAAATCACAATTGATTAACAAGATTTTAAATTATTTTATGTTTATTTGTGTAGCTATAACAGTTGTGCTAGTTACTGTCATTGACAATGGGACTGCAAAAGACTCTATAATGAATTTTGTGATTTTGCCTAATTTTGAATTATTTATGGTTATATCATTTATATGTTTCTCAATCATATTAATTTCAATATCAATTTTTACTTCATTCAAAATTTATATTAATAAGGATTTATAAATTAAATAATAAGTTTAAAAACTTATTAAAATTCGATATTTGGGGGTAGTAAATTGTTAATAGCAACTATTACAGATTATATTGTGAGAAAGCAATCTGCATTTTTTTTCTTAGGAATCGCTATTTTATTATCAATAGGAATATATATAAGAATAAAAAATAAGTAAGGGTTTAATGGAGGGAGTAATATGTTTAATTTAGTTTTAAAGGACCTTAGCATTACCAAAGGAACTTTCCCAGTAGTTTTAATACTATGTTTTACAAATAATATGTTTTTCATAAATGCTCCAGCATTTATTTATATAATAGTTCCACCACTTATTGCCTATGAGTATTTTAAGAACTCTTGTGGAAATGATTATAAGTATAATTCCAATATTATGTTTAGCAGTTTACCCGTAAACAGAAGAGAGGTAGTATTTTCAAAATATATAGAATCCATGCTATTTTTAATTTTTGCTATTATTTGCACTATAGTTTTCACATTTGTATTTAGGCATATAGGGCTTTCTGGTTTAGGCGGTGGTACTTTTATTCATTTAAGTAAGTTAATGCATCTTGATTATTTTAGCAAACTTATGAATTTTAAAAGTATAATTATGTATTCTCTTTTAAGTACTATATTGTTTATATCTATTTATTTCCCGATTTATTTCAAATTAGAATATTTAAAAGTACGAAATATCTTTGCTCTTGTAAGTATTCTTATATGTTTTGTTCCAATCTTAGTTTTGTATATTATGGGCAGTGAAAATATTTATAATATTGTTAAATATTTTAGTGATATACCAGGTATAATAGCTAATGTTGCTCTCATATGTATATTTTTTATAATATTGTACACATCGGTGAATATATCAATTAAATATTATGAGAACAAAGATTTAATTCTTTGAAAAATATGAGTAATAGCCTCAATCTGAAAGTAACTCAATTACTATTGAGTTACTTTCAGAATACTAATATGACATAAAGTAACCCTATATCATTAGATATAGGGTTACTTGTAACGACATTGAAAAAGTTGAGTTATCACTTAAATTTCTCTGGTGTTAATGCTCTCATATTTAAAATATAACCACATTTTGTACATACCTCTGCACTCACTTCTGACCCATTCATAACTTTGAAAAATGCGTCAATAGGATACAATTTTGCATTAATATCAAGTTTAGCTTGTGCTATTTTTTCACAACCACATTCTGGACATTTTTTTTCTCGTTCCATTAGAGTATCCTCCTACAATATTTATTTTCATAAGATACTACTATTCAGAGAAATTAATTATTATAACAACGTCGGAATAAATGAAAAATAATATATATTCAATAATAGCCTAATTATCATAAATTGAGTATATTTACAATTTTACAAAATGACTAATAGCCTTAATCTGAATGTAACTCAATTGATATGAACTGCACCCTGTCAAGTAAACAGGGTAAATAATAAAAGTTGTTTAAATGGCTAACACTGTTCAATTTTTTCTGTAATCTCTTAGAAGCAGAGGCTTATCAAGTAAAAAACTATAAATCTAAGGTGTTGTTTATAAAAATAGAGGATAATGAATTTCGTTATGAAAAAGTGGTTGTTGAAGCAGATTCTGATTTTTTAATTTTTGAGGTTGAAAATGATGAGGCCATTTTGTTAAATAAGGAAAATATTAAGGTGCTAGCTCTTAGCACCTTAATATAATTACAATATGGAACATCGATACCTATACGGCATTGTAGTATCAAGAATTCATATAGCACTGAATGGTGCCATATGAATTCAAGGAAGGGGTAGGTAGTGTAGACTCATGTTTTAGCATAAATGAATTCACACCGCAGTATAAACTTCCTACAGAGGGGATAGTAACCGCAAAACACCGATATATTCAACAAAATTTTTGAATATATCGGTGTTTTGCTCCCTTTTTTCAGTTTATCGTTTAGTGATTAAACCCTAGATATATCAGTGCTTTACACTAGCCGATTACTGTTCTATTACTACCTATTCCCCTACTTAAAATATTATAAATACTTTTGTATAGTCATATTTCCAAAAGTGAATTTTAATTTTTTAACACATATGATAAATTTTAAACTTAATTCTTGAAAGCAATCTTCATTGAATTTATCATCAATTAAGCTGTTTTTTATTAAACAAGGCTTAAACTTTTCTAAAATCCGTTCAAGTGCATAATTGTCCCCATTTTGTACTTGATTATAAGAGTTGTATAATTCATCATTCATATAAATCTCCTCCTTATTGAATACTTTATATTAAATTGTATATATTTATTTCTTTTTTTAATTTATTTAAAGCCTTATGTTTACTTTTATTAACGGATTGTTGACTAATTCCAAGAGTTAACATAACATTTTTTTCAGGTAGCTCTAAAATAATTATTCTGTAAAGTATTTCTTTTTGACATTTTGAAAGCTTGTTTATAGCGTTAAGTAATTTTTTATTTTCTATTATATTTGTAAAGTTAATATATTTATTAGATTGTGAAAAACATTTTATAAAATCCTGTGTATCATCTTTAATTAAATTAATTCTCTCTTCTTTAAAATCCTCATTTATAGTATTTAAACTTAATATTTCTTTGTTTTTCTGAAAAATTGAGATTTTTTATTTTTTATTTTTTATTTTTATTTAAGACTGTTTGAGTTCGTTAAAAAGAGTATAATTATATTTTTAGTTGATTGCAGAACCCTATAGAATATTTATTAAAATAATGGATTAGTAAAAACTTCATTTTATCATTAAGTTGTAATGAATATAAATTTGACAAAAGTCAGTGGGGGATTCCTGTATATACATAATTGCAAAGCCTTATAGTTAATTTATTACAATGTTATGCAATTAACCAAATTGTATTTTATAAAGGGGGTGGAGATAAATGAACAAATCAAGAAACATAATGAAAAAAGTACTACTAATATTCTGTTTTTGTTTTGTTGTTTTGCTTATATCATTTGCAAATCGTGCAATATATGGCAGATGGAATATGTTTGGTTATCCTAATAGCATAACCTTTCAAGGATACCGTTATTATAATAACAATGATATTAATAACACTGATATTATGGTGTTAACGGGTAATGACAAACCTAAATATGAAGTTTCACGAATTATTGATAGATTAACAGGTAAAAGAATTTATAGTAACAACGAAAAATTCTTAGGGTATGGGAAATCAGTTTGTTTGTATTTACGGGATAATACATACCTTATTCTTAGAAGCGATGGAGGAGGTTGATGTAAAGTAAAGTAAAGTAAAGTAATAGCAAGACTTTTCTAATATTAATTAAGCTATATTTTTCTTGTATTTTGCATCAATGGATTAAGGGCAATAAAAAAACAGCTGTTTTTTTATTACGATTACATATTTATAATCATTATTTTTTCATTAATATCGTCTAGGTCTGCAATTATACCAGGAAGTAAATCAAAAAGTTTAGCGTCTTTTCTTTCATTAGTATGTCCACATACAAGAAGGTGGTATACTCCAGATATACATTGTTTTCCTGAAATAAACATCATATGATGAACTTCTCCATTGGCGTGAGCAATAGCTAAAACATCTCCTATGTTACACTTATCATATAACAATACTTTGAAATTTCCATTATTAGTAAGATAACTAACATTGCTTAATGGAGTGTAAGAGCGCCCTCTTCCTTTCCAATATTGTGCAAATGAATTCGCATTTATCCAAGTTGCTCAATGTCTGAAACGAACTATTGAACGATGCCGCGTTAGCATTTACTATGGGATTTCAATAAATATCACTTTCCCAAAATCAGCGATATCCTATTATATATAGCTTATATCTCCAAATAATTTAAATGAAATTCATGATAATTAGTATATCTTGTGTTTTCTATCATTAACTTTAATTATCATATATAAAAACAAACTAAGGTGACATTACATAACGAAAGATGCTTTTAAATAAGAACAATTTGTAGTGTTGCAACTTTAACGACATTTCTTATATATTAAACCCAACATAAAATAATAAATATTGACAATAATAAATTATTTTACTATAATTTAATTAGTACAGTTATGGACTAATTATTTTTTTAATGAAGGAAGGTTTTATTATGGAATGGGTTTATTTAATTTTAGCTGTTATACTTGAAACGATAGGAACGACTTTTATGAAAATGTCTGATGGATTTACAAAACCATTATTAGTTATAGGTACACTTTTATCATATTGTATATGTTTTACTTTTTTCGCAATATCATTAAAAAAAATACCTATTAGTGTTGCATATGCTATATGGGGAGCAACTGGAATTGTTATTGTAGCCGCAATGGGCATATTTGTTTTCAAAGAAAGCGTTAGTATTTTAAAAATAGTATCTTTGCTTTTTATTGTAGTGGGTGTTATAGGTGTAAATTTAAGTGGTGTTAGCCACTAGATTTTTTTACTAGTATGGAAGGAATGTGTAAGATATGAATAAAAAAGAGGAATTTAATGAGCAAATAAATCTTTATTATAAATATTACTTTGAATTTGGTAATACGTATCACCTTTGGGCGAAAAAACATGGTATTCAGGATACTGTTCTATTTGTTCTATCTGAAATAAATGAAACTTCACCTTACTGTACTCAAAATAAAATTTGTGAAAAAATGTTTTTGCCAAAACAGACAGTCTCATTAATATTATCTGGACTTGAAAAGAAAGGGTATATTTTGAGAGAATTAAATCCTCAAGATCGTAGAAATAAAATTGTTAGGTTCACAGAGCAGGGCGATCAATATGCAAAAAACATACTTAGAAAACTTAAATTAGCAGAAATAGAAGCCTTAAGCAATATGTCAAAAGAAGAAAGAAAATCTATGTTTGCAAGCTTTGGTCTATTGTCTGATTTATTAGCTAAAAGTCTTTCCAAATAATGTGTAATCTTTTAATATAATAGGAATGGTAAAAAAGCACAATGACATGAAAACAGACTTCCACGTCATTATTAGGTGTGTTGACATCGTTGTAAGTGCAATCACTATCGTATTATCACATCATTAACAATGACCCTCCATATCTAATAATGTGGAGGGTCATTGTGTCGGCATATATTAAGAGTATCAACTAATCATTGTTCAATCATATTATCCAAATCTCTTATAGCCTTGTTGTTATATGATATAAGACTTAAAGTAAATCCTAATGTTCCTGTAATAATAAATATTATAGCCATGCCAGATCCTCTACCAACTCCGACAATACCGCCCAAGATGTATCTTGCTTTTTCAGAATTAATCATTAGTGGTTCGAAAATTTTATCTGCAAAAAATCCTCCAGCTAAGTATCCAATAGGTACGGTAATATGCTGCAAAGAACCACGTATTGAGAAAATCCTTCCTTGCATAGTTGTAGGTATTTTTGAATATAACAAAGAGTTTTCAGATGCTATAAGGAATGGAAGAGGTATGTTACCAGCGAATGCAGCAAAAATCCATACAAAAGAATTTTTACCTACACCAAGTAATATATCACAAAGCAGAAACGATAGTGCTGCTGAAATAAATATAGTTTTCACATTGCTTTTGGGTGGTTTGGCAGCAGTTACAAATAAGCCGCCAACAACACCACCTATACCAATAGCAGCAGTAACCAAACCTAATATTCGTTCATTATTTGATGTACGGGCAATAAAAAACACGTTATAGATTAGGATTCAAAAAAATAAACGACAATCCTTAAAACAAACTTCAACCACAAATTGTCTATTCATACGACAAAATGAAAATGATCGATTTTTGCACGTATATCGGCTGTATCCGAGATTAATATTAGCTATTTAATTTTACTATTTAAAAATGACTGGATTGTTATTGCAACAAAAAGAGCAGAAATAAGAGCTAAATTTTTATCAATGAATCTACCAACTAAAAACCAACAACCAATACCGATTAAAAAACAAATTACTCCATTAAAAAAATACTTCATGGAACTCCTCCTTTATCAAGGTCTAATTGGGGTGTTTCGCCTATCTCCGCGAAAAGTTATGTTAATATGAGGCGGTGAAAGTATTTCACGTACTTAAAAATAATATTTAATAATTTTAAACCATGAATGTTACAGAGCTTAAATATTGATATTGATAAGTAACATTAATTTTGAAATTTTTATTTAAACTCTTGTAAATCGTTGCTGTACACATAACTGACTTTATTCAACTTTTTCATTTATATATTATCATATATAAACTTGTAATATAATCCAAATGGTTTATAGAAATATTTGAGTTGGAACTTTTGAAAAATAGAAAAGATGGATTAAAGGTATGCAGCCTTTTAGCTTTTTTTGATATATTTTGTTATATAAAATAGATATTAATCCCTTTAATAAGTTAAATAGGATATAATGTGTATAAAAGTAAGCGTATGTTAAAAGCGATGATGAGTTTAGGACTAGCACTAGTAGCTATGGTAGCATTGCTTGGGGAAGTTTATTTAGATTTATAATGTACAAAATGAACAGCGATGGCAAGTGGTTCATAAGTAGTATTACATGTTATATCCAGATGAAATTGATGCTTTTCATACTACTCGGTGGCAGAAACACGCATTAATTTATAGTATTTTTAGTAAACAAAATAGGATAATTATAAGAATAGAAGGAGCTGATTTTATGTATAAAGAAATTTCAAAGTTGATCTTATATAATGATTTGGGAGATAACTGCATTTTATGTAATTTAGCAGATATTATTGAGGATTATAACTCAAAGAGTTGCACTAATGAAAAGATTGTAACCCGTATTTATAGGGAAATGAAACGTATTTTGGATTTAGCAACAAACTATGGATTTGATAAAAATATATGGCACAATTATTTAGTTTTTCTGCTCATCACCAACGAAAATTCTTTTAGTATTACATGTGAAAAAGTAGGAGCAAGTGATGGAACGGTGAATCACTTCGCAAAAAATGATTTTAAAATATTCAAGAACCTATTTGATTATGATTTTTCGCATATTGAACAGGACTTAGATATAGATTGTTTTACGACTATTTCTAATTATAAAGCTATTGTAAAAAAAGAAGGAATGTATAATAAAAATGTTGGTGAGAAAGTTCAATATATCAGTAGTTGCATTGAAAATGCAAAAGACGAGGAAGAAGTATTTTGTATTATAACAGGATTCTATAAGGATTTTGGTGTTGGAATGTTTGGACTGAATAAAGCATTTCGCGTTGGCCACACAAATGGAAAGTTAGAATTTTACCCAATTAGAAATATGGATGACGTCATGTTAGATGATTTAGTGGGGTATAAATTCCAAAAGGAAGAACTTGTTGAGAATACTGAAGCATTTGTAGCAGGAAGAACAGCCAATAATGTTTTATTGTATGGCGATAGTGGTACTGGGAAGTCTGCAAGCATAAAAGCAATTCTTAATCAATATTATGACCGTGGTTTGCGAATGATTGAAATCTACAAGCATCAATTTCAGGATTTATCAGCTATAATTGCTCACATTAAAAATAGAAATTATAAATATATCATTTATATGGATGACTTATCTTTTGAGGAATTTGAAATAGAGTACAAATTTTTGAAAGCTGTGATTGAAGGTGGAGTGGAAGTTAAACCAGATAATGTATTAATATATGCTACATCTAATCGAAGACACTTAATTCGCGAAACGTGGAATGATCGAAACGATATTGAAGAAAGAGGTGACGTCCATACTAATGATACTATGCAGGAAAAATTATCGCTAGCAAATCGATTTGGTCTTACTATTGGTTATAACAATCCTAGCCGAGATGAATATGATGAAATTGTAAAAGAACTGGCTAAGAAGTACGAAAATATTACACTTTCTGAAGAAGAATTATGTGAAGAAGCAAATAGGTGGGAAATGCAACATGGAGGGGCCTCGGGAAGGACAGCACAACAATTTATTAATTGGTTGGCAGGGAAAATTTAAAATGGAAAACCTCCTGTATCATATAAGGATGAAAAGTCCTAACAAAATAGTGTATGAGAGTATGGAGTATATTAATATTAATATAAATCTACAAATTTCAAAAGACGAATATCATTCTTGATCCAATGAATTAAAACCCCCAGCATTGCTGAGGGTAGGTATTATGAAGCTGATAAAAGGAAGTTCAATTTAAGAACTTCCTTTTTAACAATAAATATTGAATCATAAAACTTAATCGGGACTAGATGTCGTATCATGGTGTGTTAGTGTTACTTGTAGGGGTAGCAATAAATGCTAAAAGAAGTAAGTAGCAGTTCATAATTGGATGAGGTGATATTTTTTATAAATCATATAGAAACAGTACATATTGACAAAAATGTTACATTATATAAAGGTAATTGGAAACAATGTAGAATTATAGTTTTGAAGACCTAAATGAAAGAACCAGATAATATAAAGGAAGTGAAACTAGATGGAAATGTTATTTGAATTGTCAACGAAATTTTGGTACCTATGGCTCTTAATTATAGCAGCAGGGGTATTAGAGATTTTCATGCCTAAAATCAAAGGTGCCATAGGTGAGAGGTCTGTTGCTTTTTTCTTATCAGGCCTTGATAAAACAAAATATAAGTTAATTAACAATATAATGCTATCAGTAGGCGACAAAACAACACAGATAGATCATGTTATAGTATCTAACTATGGCATTTTTGTAATAGAAACTAAAAACTATAAAGGGTGGATTGTTGGTAATGAATTTGATGATAATTGGAAGCAAGTAATTTACAAGCATAAAGAAAAACTATATAATCCAATAAAACAAAATTATGGACATATACAAGCATTGAAAGAAGTTCTAAATGGCTTCGAAGATATAAAGTATATTTCAATAATAGCTTTTACAACAAGGGCGGAGTTAAAAGTAAAATCAAAAACAGATGTTGTGTATACTATAAATTTGCCTAAGACAATTAAGAAATATAATAATGAGAATATAACTGATTTAGTTAAAGAAGAGGTATATAAAAAATTAATTTCTTTAAATGTTGATAGTAAAGAAACTAGAAAAACTCATGTAAAAGCAATTCACAAGACCTTAGCTGAAAAAGAAATCAAAGTTAATAGTGGTTTTGTCCTAAATGTGGAGGGGAATTAGTATTAAGAAATGGAAGGTATGGTCCATTTAAAGGATGTGGGAATTTCCCTAGATGTAGGTTTATTTCAAAATAACTGTTAACTTCCGTAATAAGCTATGAAGCTTCAGCTATGGGAACAACTACAAAGGTTAAGCTCGAAAAGCAAAAATAACCACAACAAAAAGAACAGTGAGCTTTCGCCCGTACCTAACATCAAGTACATTAGTGTAGGAGGTGAAAATATGAATGAAGAATATTTAAAGGAAATTACAATAGCTGCAATAGAGAATGGACTAATATGTAAAAAAGTGAAAAGTGATGAAATGGCAACAGAAATAGCACTATTTATAAATACACTTAGAAATGAGTGTAATAAATAATATGGTTAGATATATGATAGTAATTTTTGAGAGCATTTAATTCTAGGTGTTTTTTATCTGTTGAATAGCAATTAAGGGATGCAAAGATGAAGCATAACAAAGCAAAAAGTATAGCAAAGCAAATTGTGGTTACAATTTGTTCACTAACATTGGGGTTTTTATGAGCGAAATGAAAGATAAACTCAAAGAACTGTTAAAATTATTTGATGGGTAAGACATTAAGAAAAACTTCTGTTTTTTATTCAAATATATTAGAAGAATATTTAAAATTAATTTTTTCAATAAAAAAAACTTCATGGCAAAAGCTATGAAACTTTTTTTAGGTTTAATTCATTGTCATTTTTATTAAAGATTTCATTGTACAACATAATAGCATCCTTTGATCCACCTGTACTTACTACATAATTTAACACTCCAACATTTCTCATATTCTCTTTACTAAATACCTTCTTCAATAATTTTATCATAAAACAACCTCCTATTAACTTTTATTTATAATATTATAATACCCCAGTTAAATAAAAGTGTATATGGTGTAAATTTACAGATATCGTTTCATATTATGAACATTTAGTTAACATTGTGTTAACATTGCATATATAGCTTGAAATTATTCAAGAAACCGTATTCAAAATACTATTTTAAATAATACCTTGAATCCATTTTTAAAACTATATAAATTAAAGTTATGAAATTAGGGTATTAAAATATAATGGTATAATATTTTCAAATAATAAGACACGATTGTAGTTAAATGAGAAGTATAATTATATAAAAAGGTAGGGGGATAAACAATGAATATACTTGTATTAGGTGGTACAAGATTTTTTGGAGTACATTTAGTAGATAATTTATTGAAAAATGGTCATCAAGTGACAATTGCTAACAGAGGAAATAGACAGGACAAATTTGGTACACAAGTTGAGCGAGTCATTGTAGACCATACTAATTTTGAAAACATGAAGGAAGTTTTTAAAAACAAGAACTTTGATGTTGTATATGATGATTTGGCATATTGTTCAAATGATATAAAATATGCTTTAAAGTCAATTGTTTGCAATCGATATATAATGGTGTCATCTACAGCAGTTTATAATCTACACATGGATACAAAAGAAGAAAATTATAAACCATATGATAAAGAATTAGTTTGGTGTGACAGACAAGGTTTTTCATATGATGAAATTAAAAGATTAGCTGAGTGTGCATTAGTCAAACAATTTACATCACAAAATTCTGTTGCAGTTCGATTGCCATTTGTTATAGGCATAGATGATTATACAAATAGAGTGCTCTTTTATGTAGAACATATAGTGAAAGAAATTCCAATGTTTATAGATAACATTGACAATCAAATGAGTTTTATCAGTTCAGCTGATGCTGGAAAGTTTTTATCATTTTTAGCAGGAAATAATTATTGTGGTTCAATTAATGGAAGTAGCAATGGTACTATTTCATTAATTGAAATTATTAATTATGTAGAAAATAAAACTAACAAGAAAATAATTATTGATTTAAATGGCGATAAAGCTCCATACAATGGTGAAAAAGCTTATAGTATAAATACTGATAAGGCAAAAGATTTAGGATTTGAATTTTCCAATTTGAGGGGTTGGATTTTTAATCTAATTGATTATTATATTGAATTAAACAATAAGTAGTTATAAGTATAATCAGCATTTAGAAAAACAAATTGTGTTTACAATTTGTTCACGCCCCTCGGGGACTTTTATGAGCGAAGCGAATTTGCTAATGAATCACTAATGAAAATATATAACTCATATAATGAATTTGAAGGTATGGTTGAGTCTCCAAATGGTTCTATTACAGGTTACAATCAAAAATTTAGTACATTAGATTCTAGTTTATCATCTCAGCTTAATGAGTTTAGAACTAGATATCCAATAGGAAAATAAATATTAAAGGTCTATATATATGAGTAAAGATTTTTTTGATAAACCAATTAACAACTAGGTGATTATAGCGATTAAGAGAAGTGAGTGATAAAAAGAAAGATGATTAAACAAGGTGGTGTGGTTTGTGAACTTTATTGGTCTTGATGTACATAAGGGAAAATTGACTGTGGCAAATATAGATGAGAAATTAAATATAGAATTTATAGATAATATGGTTCCTGATGTGTTACTTAATTACTTAAGTTATAGAGAAGCATCCGTAATAGCAGTTGATGCTCCATATAAATTAAATTATGGGTTTATGAATAATGACCAGTATAGGATGACTTTAAATTGCAAATTAAAGGGACATTACAACAAAAAAGTTAGCGAGTATGAATTATCAAGAAGAGGAATGAATCCATTTTCTACTCCAGGAAGCATGGATGAAATTACTGGATGGAAAGGGTGGATGAAAACAGGATTTAATCTCTACGTAAGGATTGAGGAATTAGGATATAAGGAAATAAATATCAGAAAATCTAATAATAATATTCAAGGATTTATAGAAGTATTTCCTCATGCCTGTTTTACAGTTTTGTTAGATTATATTCCTTCACCAAAAGATACTGATAAGGGGTTAAAAGAAAGACTTGATATACTAGAAAAATCAGGTTTTAAAGGTCTTGAAAAAATACTTTCTGGATGTGGAAGACACGAAAAAACAGATAAACTAGATGCACTTGTAGCAGCATATACTGGTTATTTAACTTACATAAGCAATGTTACGTTTATTGGCAATGCGGATGAAGGTCAGATAGTTTTACCTACTTGTGATTTAAAAGAGTCTTATAAGCGGTTGAAAAAATTGACAATACTTAAGGCAACATCTTTACCAGTATTACAATTTGAAAAAAATAAAGATGGTCTGGTATATGACTATATAAATGTAGATAGTGTACTTTGGCTGAAATATTTTACACCAATAAATAGTAGTCCACCTATTTGTAATCTTATATTTGGAAATATAAATGATAGGATTAAAGTTATAATAACTAATGATCAAAGTCGGGGTATTGAGGTTGAGTTGGAACTTCTAAAAAATAGAAAAGATGGATTAAAGGTATGCATAGAAGATAAGATAAAGTTAGCTGACTTTTGGGGAAGCCATGGAGACAAAAGAAAATATATTATCTCAATAATTTGATTCAATTAGTGAAGTAATATTATGAATTATTCAATTATTTGATATCAGTTCCATCCTTGTGCATTATATTTTAGTCGATATTTGTCACACGAAATCCATGAATTTATTTCAAAAATAGAGGGTAGATAATACTATTTGTAGAATAAGGTATTATATAAGAGTATAGGAGATGAGTAGATGGGTTTCAAGGAAGAGTTACAGAAATTATCAGTGCAGGTTAATGAAAGAATGGTACATATTAGTAATGAAGAAACGACAAAGCAATCTTTAATAATTCCATTTATACAGGTGTTAGGTTATGATGTTTTCGATCCTTTAGAAATAAAACCTGAGTATGTGGCTGACTTTGGTAAAAAGAGAGGCGAAAAAGTTGATTATGCAATATTTAAAGATGGATCACCTATTATATTTGTTGAGGCTAAGTCTGTAAATGAAAAATTATCTAATCACGATGCTCAACTTTGTAGATATTTTAATGCTGTCACAGAGGTTAGAATAGCAATTATAACTAATGGAACCGAATATAAATTTTTTACTGATTTAACAGCAGATAATGTAATGGATGAAACACCATTTCTTATTGTTGATTTGCTGAATTTAAAGGAATCAGATTTTGAAACTTTACTAAGATTTAAAAAAGAGTCATTTGATAAGGATTTTTTAGTAAGGTATGCTGAGGAGTTAGTTTATACATCTACATTAGATAATAGTTTAAAAGAGCTATTTAAAAACCCTGATGATGAATTTATAAGGTATCTAATAAGAGATGTCAGCAGTTCAAGAATTACAAGCAGTGTAATAGAAAGATTTAGACCAATAGTTAAAAAAGCAATATCAAATGCAGTTATAGATATAGTAAGTAAGGGGTTATACCAACAAGAAACAGAGTCAAATGTAATTGTGGGAAAAGAAGACGAAGTGGAAGAGAGTAAAGTCGGTGTTGAATCTACAGCTAATATAAATTCAACCAAAAGAGCTGTTGTAACAAGTGAGGATGAATTAAATTCATTTGAATATATAAAAAATGTTCTAAGTAAAGCGGGTATGGATATTACTAATTTGAATTATAAAGATACCACTGCTTATTTTTCAATATATGTTGTCAATACAACAAAGTGGTTTCTGAGATTAAATATAGATGGTAGTATTAAAAATGTTATTACAAAATTACCGCTAACTGAAATAGAAACAATTGTATCAGAGTTTAAAACTGAGCTAGCACCGAAATCATTTGGTGAATCAAGAGTAATAATTAACTCTGCTGATGATATTAAAAAATTAGATCAATTAATAATATATTGTTATGAAAAATTAATGAATTAGCAATACATAATTCTTTAAAGAAATAATTATTTGTAAACATACAAAGAGCCGTGTACACCTTAAAGAAAATATGTAATCTAACATGAGAAGGCTACATCCCTTTTAATATAAATTAAAGGAATGTAGCCTTTTAGCTTTTTTTGATATATTTTGTTACTTAAAATAGATATTAATCCCTTTAATAAGTTAAATAGGATATAATGTGTATAAAAGTAAGAGCGTGTTAAAAAAGAAAAACTTTACTTATAATATTTTACATTAAGAGTTGAGGGAAGAAAATTTTAAGTTTTTGACTTACTTATCTATGAGATTTATGTTGAAGTAGAGGAATTGCTCTATAAGGAAATTTAAAAGAGCTATATAGAGCGCGGAGAGAACGTATCATCACCTAGAAGCAGAATTGATATTAATAGACTTTGTGGTCAAGGCGGAATTACAAAGGATATATTGCCTTGCAATTACTTTAATAGAGATGAAAATAATATATTGAATAAAACTTTGATTGCAGGTTTAAAATTTGGATTAAAAGTAGTGTTAGAAATTGGTTTAAAAATTAAGCTGCAAAAGCTGTGTTTTAGTTTAGAAGAAAACATTAGTGATATTACTTTGACAAGAGCAAGTTTGAAGGGTGCAAGAAGTAGTATTAATAGATTAACTAGAAGGTACTTCTACGGTTTTTGAAGTAATGAATATTTTGTATGAATCAAAAGGTATTCAATTAGAGGGTAGTTCTAAACATATTAATCTACGAGGATACTTTTTTGATATGAATGCATTTTTTGAAACACTAATAGGAAGATTGGTGCAGAACTGTAGTGAAGGCTACTCCGTAAAAGACCAGTACAGTTTACATAATATGTTTATTTATACATCAGGGTTTAACCCTTGCAACAGAAGATCACCTACTCCAAGACCTAACTTTGCACTTATGAAGAAAGGCAGGGTGGTGAAACTGCTAGATGCTAAATACAGAGATTTGTGGGAAAGAAGTTTGCCAGCTAAAATGCTATATCAGTTAGCGATTTATGCAGTAAGTGGAATAGGGGATAAGACTGCTACTATTTTATATCCGACACTTTCAGATATCCCCACTACCGCTAAAATAGATATAAATGATCCTGTATCATGTGGAAATATTGCTAGCGTTATATTGCAACCTGTAAATCTTGAAAAAGTGGCTGAACTTGTTTCTGGGGATTTAGGGGAGTTAAGAGGGTATGTGATGAAAATTATAAGTTGAAACAAGTAGAAATAGGTCATTTATGCCAATATTGTTTTTTATTAGGAGTATACATAGGAAGGATGTAGATAAAATGCCAAAGGGAGATAAATATATTGGATTACCAAATTATTTGAAAGGGAAAAAAGAAAGCAATATCATTATTTCATTTAGCGACATTGAAGAACCAGTAGGAGCGGAGTTGCCAAGTTCGGCTTATAAGTAAAGGGAATTTTGGTCTAATTCGTATTCACATTCAGTTGCTTTTGATTGGTTGGATGCTGGATATAAGACTATTAGTGTAGATTTTAAAGAAAAACATGTAACATTTTATAAGGAATAAAAGTAAATATCTAAGGGCGATGGTAGAATATTGATTAATAGAAAACTATTTCGAGAATTTTGTTATGATCAAGAAGCCGGTGAATGGATTAGAAGCATACAGCTAAATAAAGACAAAGATGACAAAAACAGTATAGCTAATTTGTTATATTTTTATGAAGGAAATAAGAGGATAGAATACAATTGTTTCTTAAGAGGATAAAAATATATTGCTTTACCATGATATTATCCTATTCAAGGAAAAAGGCTGCAATATTAAGCAAGTTAACAAATTAAATACAAATTTGATAAATAAGAAAGATTAAGGAGGAATTATAAAAAACACTATTTTAAAATAGCTAAATAATATCAAGAGAACATTCCACACTTTAAGTTCTATCAGCAGCAGGTGGGTCTACTTTCATACATTGTATTTAAGAAAAAATGAAACAATTATTAGTATAATTGCCTAATCTAATAATAAGATCTACGAATTAAAAAATAATATCTTAAAAGAATGAGGTGCTAATTATGTCAGCGTTTAGAGCTTTACATTTGTCAGATGTACATATAGGAAAAACATATATTGATTCAAAGGAAATAGCATATAGAATAGTAAGTAGCTTGGAGAATAATGGATTATGCTCAATAAAGTGCGTATTGGTTACAGGTGATATTTTTGACGGACAAGTAGTGGTAGAAGAAAGTTTAATAAAAGAAGCAGTTTTATTTTTTAAAAAGCTACTAGAGCAAATTAATATTGTACAAACTGACCAGAAATTAAATGAAAGTGATTTTATTTTCGTGCCTGGGAATCATGATATGATTAGAACAGATAAATATGAATGTAGATGGAAAAAATATAATGATTTTTTGACTGGGTTTTATGGTATTATACCTGATTTTTACGATATAGAAGACTACACAGTAGTAAGACCATATAAAGATTCACGTATTGTATTTGCAGGATTTAATTCTTGCCAGATAGAAAAAAAAGTTATTGTTGATAAGAAATCTATAGAAAGAATAAAAAACATAGACAGTAAAAAAATGGATGATCTCGGAATAAATAAAGCTAATCTAATTAATTTACTGCAGGATGAAATCAATAGTAAGTATGAAGATTATGGTGAAATACCTACGTCTCAGACAACTAATGTTAGAAGACGGGTTAAAAAATTTGATGGGTATAATGTGATAGCATTATTTCACCATCATTTTTATCTTTTCCCAGAGGTAGTGCAAGAGTATGGGGATTCAAGTCTTGTAAGAAATTATGCTAATCTAATACAGGAACTTAAATATATGAATGTTAAGACTGTGCTTCATGGGCATAAACATTTTGATTTAGAAAGACCGCTTATTACAGAAGATTATTATCAAACAACTGATAGTATAATTGATGTATTTGCCGGAGGGTCTGTGGGAGCCAAAATAGTAGATAGACATACATTTAGTGTAATTGATTTTTATGATGAAAAAGAGGATGTAAAGCTAGTTCAGAATAAATTTATTTATTCTGGTGAGCATTTAGAGCCCATTGTTAAAAAGCAAATACCACCTAAGAATATTTCTGATAGAAAAATAATGCTGATTGAAATTTTAAAAACAAATAATTATGACATTTATCTTAAATATATTGAAACTACTGATAAGATGAATAAAACTTACAGAACTTGCAAAGAAATAAATAACTGGACAAGTGAAGCACTGACTGGTTTTAAGGATGTTTACAAATTTTTGGACAGTGATTATAAAAATATTTTGTTCTTATTGTATGCAATAGATTACCGAACACTAAGCTACAAAAATATTATAGAGGGTGAGACGCAAAATTTACAATCATATTTTGACTTACTTAAAGAATTTTTTGACCATCATTTAAATAGTTGTGATTTTGATGTTGATATTAATGATTTTCATGAGGTTTTTAAAATAAAAGAATTGGGATTACTAAAAGAAAAGTGTGATGAATTAATAAATATGAGTACAAACAAAATGACAAAACAGTATTTAGCTTTTAGTATGGTTGGCATATTCTTTACTGATTTGTATTTAGTTTTAACCGAATATGCAGATGATTTTTATGAACAAAACATAAAATATAAAGTAAATATAAAATTAGATCAAAATAAATTTCATCAATACGTTCCTGTTCCACGTATAGAAATAAAATCTGATTCCGATAGACGAAGTGTTTATATACAACTTTTATGTAATGAAGCTACAGCACATAAAATTGCTGTATTATTTGTAAAAGAGTTTGATTTATTAATTAATAAATTTGAAGATTATTTTAAGTTGATTGGTTTAAAAATATATTACCTATTACCCAAGATAGAAAAAAGTAATTTTAAGGATACTATTGATAATTATAATTTTGAAGCATATATACCCACATTATTGCCGCTATTAACAGGACGTAATATATATCCGTTAAAAGAAGTTTTTGCAAGAGAACTTATACAAAATTCTATAGATGCAATTGCTGTAAGAGAGGCCAAAGGCGAAAGCAATTTTTCTAAAATAATAAATATTGAAATAGGTGAAGATGAAAAGGATAGATCCTTTTTTAAAATTAAAGACTGTGGAACTGGGATGGATAGATTTAAAATTGAACGATATTTTACAAGTATCGGAAGGAGCTTTTATTCTGGAGATGAATATGATGAGTTAAATATAAATTATAAACCAATAAGTAATTTCGGGATAGGTTTTTTATCTTCTTTTATGGTGTGTAAAGAAATAGATGTAAAGACTAAAAGTTTTATGATAGGAAGTGAGGGTTTAAAAATCCACATACCTAATTATGAAGGATGTTTTTTTATAGAACATGAAGATGATGTTAATGTGGGGACAGAAATAAAACTATACTTAAATGAAGGGGTGGAAGGCACCAAAATTGTTCAATATATAGAAAAAGTAATGCTAGATGTAAAATATGATATTCATATAAAATATAGTAATGAAAATGTCGAACAAACTAAAATAATATCCGCATATAGCATTCGTGAAAAAAGTAAAAAGAAATTTAATTTTTTTGTTCCTTTTAAAGAAAATGGTGATGTGTTAATTAGTAATTGGAATGAAGGGGTTGATATTGAAAAATATGAATATGGATTGCTTATTAAACCAATTAAAAGGTCTGATATCCAATCTCAATCAGTTTTAAATTCGGGAATATTGATTGGTGAATCATCATTGTCAGATATATTCCAGACTAAAGATGATAGACCTCGATTTAACGAAGGGGGTTACAATTCTATATTTGCCAACTTTCCATCAAACTGGATACAACTTGATGTATCAAGGGAAAAATCAACATCATTTGCTAACATAATTAAAGAGTATAATGATAAAAACCCGGAAAGTACTGTACAAAATAAGATAGCGATAACTCTATACAAACAACTATTAAATTGTTTTGAGTATGGTAAAGAAAATGAAATTAGCAATTCAGCATCATGTATTCAAGAAATAATAAAATATGCGAAGTCACTTAGTTGCAACAAGAAGTCTAAGTTATCGGGAGACCTCTCAGATATACATTATGTAGCATTTGCCAAAATTACAACTGATGGTATTGAATATATTGTGGATCATTTTAATAAAAACCATGAAGATACTTATCATTTTAAAATTGAAGGTACCTTGAACATAATCAATGAATTAAAAAAAAGAAATTTTAAAGCATATAACATATTTAAGAGTCATAAACAAGATATTATTTTTGATGATGCTTCGTCTACACATAGGTTTGGACCAAACTTTTCACGATTTTTTCAAGAAAGTTCAATGAGAAGAAGGTTTGGATTAAATATTACTAAAGAGTTTTATAAATATTATTTTGATAGACAATCATTAAGTGTTGAAAAGACAACGACTAATATTATTTCTATACTTACTTTATCACTTATGGATATTTTTGAAAATGATTTAGAAAGTGATCACAGTAGTATTGATTTCTACCATATGGTATCACTTATAACAAATATTCTGTTAGAAAATATGTCTGTCAGTGATATAGAAAGTGGTAATAATAAAATAAACATTAGGATTAGTGATATCGATAGTTTAATAAAACAACTTAAGGACAATAAAAATAAAAAACTAGAATTAACAGTGAATGACAGTAAGTAGCATCATATACGTGGCGTTTAAATATTCACATTATCCATATAAATAAATTATCAACAAGTTATACACAAGAAAGATTATAACAAGGAAAAAGTCAGATTTAATGAAATATGTATGTATATTTAAATTAAAAGAACATATAGTAGCACATGAAAGAAATTTAACTCAAAATAGGCATAACAATAAAACCATGCTCTAGCAGTATTTGTTAGAGCATTTTAACAAGAATTTTTTGAGATTGTGGTTTGAGACGTACATTTGGCTACAAATTTAGACTGTTTTTACTACTAGAAACATACTAGTAATACAAGAATATTGTTAGAATTTATAGGAAATTGAAATTATTTGGTTTATAATATAATTGCATTAGTTTAGGTTGGTGAAACTATTTTAATTATGATATTTTTATACAATAAGAAATTAAGCTAGGCAGTAGTAATAGTATGAATAAGAGTGGCATCATAAAGATTTTTAATTATGAAGAGGAGTGGACTTTATGAGTAAAAAAAAATTACAAAAGAAAATAATTATTAAAGCATCTAATAAAAAAAACAATGGATTTTTATATTCTATAGAAAAATTCTACGATGGCAAAGCAACTATTTTAAAAAAGATACCATTACATCCAAGAGTAGCTATAAGGGTAGTTATAAGTGCTGTTACCATATTTCTTTTTATATTTGGATTTACAAGCAACTCTATAACTATACATTCATATTTTCATGACACTACCAAAGCACAAGAATATTTTGAAAAGGCCAAAGACTATTATGATCAAAAAAATTACAAACAATCAATTAAGTTTTGTAAAAATGCTTATGACATTGATGAAAACATTCAAGATTTGAAATATTACTATGCAATGTCATTAATAAATGATAAAAATACTGAGGATAATGTTAAAGATATTTTTGTAGGCAACAAAGATAAGTTAAACGAAAGTGAACTTGCGATATATGGATACTTATTAGATCATGAAAAAAAATATTCTGAAGCTTATAAAATTTTTGATAGCATAAAAGAACCTTTGTTAGTACATACAGAATTTTTTCCGTTCTACATTAATTCTTTAGTTGAATCAACATATAAGACATCAGATTATAAGAGTGCACTTTCAAAAATAAATGAATATATGATTATGATAAATAGAAAAAATCGTTTTGAAGAATCAACTGTTAGCCCAGAAGGTATGGAGTTTTTAGCTGGTGGTGCAATTAAAATTACAACTGAAGACTTAATGGATTCTAATCTTGAACGCATAAATTATTCTAATTTAATATTAAATAATATAGCATATAATTATGCTAAAGAAAATAATGATTCCGTTAACTACGATAATATATTAATGAATGGTGCTAAAGGGTTTGATGTATTTAATTTCAGCATAAAAGATCTAAATTTAGATTATTTATTTCAATTTAATGATTATATTGGCACAAATTCAGGGTTTTCACAAAGGCACTTAGATAACATAAAATTAACTTTTGGCAAGGTTATCGATGCTTTAACCCGTTCTGCTGATTCAACAAGATACAATTATTCAACAGAATTAGTAAGAGTTAAAATATTGTACAATATTTTTAGTGATAACTATTCGTTAGGATGGAAAAAGTATGATATTATTATTAATAATGATTTTACTACTCAACTAATAATATCAAATAAGATTGAAAACTATAGTATCAATAGCAGTATCTTCAAGAATAAAGATATTTTATTTTTAACGAAAAATAAAGAGGGCATCTTAAAAGGTTATGATATGTATAATTTTATAGCAAAGAAAGGTTTTTATAGTAAAGATGAAAGTTATAAATTTATGCAAAAAAATAACAGCAAAATGTTACCTTTTATGTTTGAGAGGTAATCAATTAAAGGCTACATGATTGTGTAACTAACCAATATTCCTGATAAGTTACAGAAGTGAATTTTCAATATTTAATTGGAAGAAATACGGCAACAATTATGTATAATAGTATATAATTTAATATAAACAATAAAGCTCAAATTTTTTTATAAAGTAACATCGGCGAGTACTAGTTAAAATGTTGTATCTACAAGTATTTCATATTTACAAACAATGAGGCAAGGGATTAAATTTTCTGATTGTAAATGTAATTATTTTGCATTTGAATTAGCACCATAAATATTTTTTAATACCAATCATCTATAGGTACATTGATAACAATTTGATAACAAACTGTATATTTTTATATGATACTTAATGATATTAGATATAAAGAAAAGTAGCTAAAACCATTGGGTATACAAGACTATATTGTACTCAATGGTACTAGCTATTATTAGATTGACAGTACATAGCCTAACTCGAAAACAGGCGAACGGGTTATACCGTTCTGGGAGTTCAAATCTCCCTCTCCCCGCCAATGAGTTTAAAGGGTTTGCAAGCTTTTTTATATTATATATATAGATACATTCAAGAAAGTACGTATGATTTTTCGAAAGAAAAAGAGAAGTCATGCGTACTTTTTTTACCCTTTTTCATGGTTTCCCTTATCAATAATATTGAGAGGTGGAACTAAAATAAAAATGAATAAAAAGAACAATGAAAAAACGTTTGAGGAGGGCTTTAAAGAATTTGTTAATTATTGTAAGGCGAAAAGTTTAGCAAATGATACAATAACTAATGGTCTTTTATCAAAATCATTAATTTTGATTAAAATAATAACAACTATATATGATAAGGTTAAAGGATTTTAAGGATGAGAAGTATAGTAATTTAAAAAGGGTGTAGACCTTATTAATAAAATTTAACTACAAAAAATAAAAAATACTTCACCCAGGGGATCCCAGTACAGTATTTTTAATGCATTCAAACAATTCTAAAATAAAGGATATTTAAAGTATAGACAATTTTGAAAATTTTTATTTGCTTAATATCCATAGAAAATATATAGCTATTAACTATATATTCTTTTCGTGGTTAAGCTAGCTAAATTTTTAGTATGTAATGGATAACTTCCTGTATCAAGGTACAGACAAGCAAAAATAATGCAGATGTATAAAGGTTAGATATAACCATAGACTACAAGTATCTTTTTTCTTAAACTAACATTTTTATATTAGGTATATTTATGCAATGGTTTACCTTAATATTTCGTCTATACAACCCAACTTAAATTTGTAGTATAACATTTGCTCTTTTTGAGTATCAGAGGTATATCTAAAAGTTACTAACAATAAAATCAATACCCATAGTATCTGATTCCTAATTTGATTGATATCTATTCCTTTTAATAATACTATAATAGCTAAAACTAAAGCATAGTAAGCAAATCTTAATGACATAAAATTATCGATATTATGAAGTTCTTTATAAAGAATAGCCATTTCTAATTCAGACTTTTCATTAATTAAATCTCTATTTGACATTTTTCTTAATTCTTTTATAATACCTGCTTTTACATCAGATAATTTTTTATTATTAGACAATGTTACTCTTAACTCTTTCTTAGCTTGTCTATATATAGTTTGACTTACACTATCCCAAAACATACTTTCTCACTACTCCTTATATTAAACTTTATTAAATTTACTATTTTAAAAGCCTGAATATTCTAAATCTAATTCATCTATAAAATAGTTATCTCTTATTTTATAAGATATAAGGAAGTCAACTAATCCCTTATGGACAGTGTAAGCTTCTCTAATTAGGTTTTCTTCATTCTTAATATAATCATAACAAAAATATCGTGAAAAAGACTCACATAACACCTCATGCCATTCATTGATGCTACTATTTTTATATGCATACTCTGAAATTAATTTAGTAATATCATATTTTTTAAGATCATCACGTATAGTCATTATCTCGATCGTGTCAATTAATCTTAATAATTCTCTTTCTATATCTTTATTAAATGCTCCTCCAGCAATATAACCCATATCGTTCACATAAAGGTGACAAAATTCATGTGCCACTTTTTCACTAGCTATTTTATTTAAAACATTTTTATCTTCATCTTCAAAATATTTAGTAACTAAAAATATTTTTTCTTTAAATTCGGGCTTAAAATAACCAGATCCAATCTCAGATTCTTCATCTAACTCGACAGTGATTTTTTCAAATGATAATGAAAAAATCTTTTGCAGTTCTATAATTTTACGATTAGCGCTATTTAATATGACTTCCTTTGATACTTCATTCATAGTTTGTCTCCTTTTAAGGGTTCTATTTTATTGTGAATTTAAGCTATAGTTTTCTTTGAAGTCTTATTGTTAAATTTTACATTACTAAACAAATATATCAGCATAAAAATTGTAACTCCTAAAAAATCAAATATTAACTGGTCAAATTGGAAGTAACCCCTGTTCCACCACTCACAAGCTTCCCAAATAATGCATACTGTTCCATAAGTATAACTGCTACATTTTGCATCATCTATGAATAGATATAATAGACTTGTCATTGCAATACCAGCTATAAAATGATCGGAGTATCTCAATTGTTTATTATACAAATAAAAGTGATTTCTTAAGTATATGTCATTTATGTACACCAAGAAAAGTGTGAATATTATTATAATTACACCTTTTAGGGACTTATAAATACATTTCGTCAGATATCTTCAATCTCCTAAACGTTATCTTTTATGTTAATCTATTAGTCCTGATTTCCTTCTTTTTAATTCTATAATCTTTCACATATAAATATTGATATGTTTACATGTAACTTTTTCGCTTTAACCGTACATTATCGACAATGTTCTATTCTCAGAGTTCATCTTATAAAGCATTCTTTTTTCTATATTATAACATATTATTCCTTTAGTTTAGCATCTATATAAGCCACTAATTCCTAAGATATAAAATTATTGTTGGACGAGTCTTACATAGTAACAACGATGAGAGATTAAACAAAAATTGCTCATTCTAAAGCGTAGTACTACAGGGATATGTGTGTAGGTGAGGAGGTATTACCTTGGTAATCCGTTAGATAAGATACTCGTTCATTTATACCATACCATTTATGTAACATAGAGAAAGAGAATATTATTCAGTTATTTATAAAGCACTTTATTTTAAAAATCAGTTTCTAATATTTTAATGTGTTTTTTTGAAAAGTCTTTTTTTCTTCTTTCAAAATTATAAGCAGGATTATTAAATTACTCCTGCTTATTAATTTTAAATGAATAATTAAGACTAGAAATTGTAATCTCCATGGTAATATAAGAGAGTGTAAGGAGATAGTTGGATCTATTGATGGTCATGGATGTTTTTATACAACTAGATTCATTTTGTGGAAGGGATATTCATGAAAAATATTTGTTGAAATTAAGAGGATTTTAAATTTTTGTGTGGAATTACATAATTAGGTTAATTAAGTAAAGAGAGACTCAAATATTATAATGCAGATTATTAATATTAAATAACAGTAGGGTGACACGATTATGAAATGTTCAAAATGTAGTGATGGAAACGACGATAGTGCAAAGTTCTGTCAATCATGTGGAGCCACATTGACAAGTTTTTAATTACACTAGGAGCAATATTTGCGGTGATAATAATTATTATTATTGCAATTGCATCAAGCGGAGGTAATGATGTAACTACTACTACTACTTCGTCAGTAGCTAAGCGTGTAACAAAATCAGTTATATTTTGCAAGGCTGTAGATAAAGACTTAAAGCCGACAGGTGTAAGCAATAAATTCCCAGTTGGTTCTGTTACAGTGGAGTTGCAGTCAGCAGAAGTATTTGGTATAGATAAAGTCAAAGTAGCTGTATATAAAATTGATTGAGGTTCTGAATCTATTTATGTTTCTTCAGAGGAGGATGTTACAATGGCAATACCTATAAAAATTGTTGATGCAGGCACATATAGAGTGGACTTTACGAAAGAAGGAAAAGAAAATATAGGAAGTGGAAATGTAATAATTAAGTAAAGATTTATAGAATGAGGTAATATTAAGTTCCAAATATATCCGTAGATAACTTAATAGCATGTTTGGCAGGGGTTTTTACTTGTTAAGGTTTAAATGCCATTTAAAAAGGGGATTCCAATAATAAACCTAGAAGACTTCTTCTAGGTTTATTATCTATAAAGCAAAAGGAAGAAAATTAATAATATGTTAAATGGAGGTTATTGTGACAGGATTAATATTTGATACTACGCTTAATTTATTTGCCAGAAAATATCTAGTGAAAGGAAATGAACACTTAATTAAAAATCCTATGGAGTTTAACGGAGATTATTCTAAAGTAATAAACAGTATATCAGAACAACTATTATTACATAACGGAGTTGCTATTAAAGTATATGGAGAGAATATACCTTTAGTAATTCTAATTAATAAATTTGGGTTAAAAGGTGTAGAAGAACTGATTGAACAGGGGGCAATTGAATTCATGCTATGGGCTCCAAGTATCACATATTTGGTAGATACGAATCCAGGGATTATGCCACTACAATCAGGGTATATGAATTCTAAAGTACATTGTGATCCCGAATCATCAATTGAATCCGGATTGAAATGGATGGAAAATCCTCTACCTAGACGAGCTAGGAGAAGCCTTATAAGAAAAGTTTCTAAAATTTATAAGATGCCAGAAAAAAAGCTATCGGTGGATGCGGTAAATATAGGGTATGAAGGATATAACCAAAATTTATTTAACGAATTAGGATTACCCAAAATAAAAGAATTACTTGAATTAAACAAAGATGAAAGAGCAAAGTTATGCGATCTAACAACGCAATGTTTGGAGTTATCAGTAATAGCAAAATACAAGTATAGTACTAATAATTCCTTAGAGGTGGCAAAGCTTAATAAATTTGAAATGCTAAGATTAAAGGATGTTAACTTAATAGAAGAGTTAACAAACTCAATTTTTGAAATTGAGAGAGTACCTAATTTTACGGAAATGATTAAAACAGGAGTTATAAATATAAAGGATATTCCTAAATTGCGTAATTCAAGAAATGCTACTAAGTTTCGTGATTGGATAGTGGAGAGTTCAGAGAACTGTGATAAAGAAGAAATTGTTAAAGAGTATATAGATAGCATTGTAAATTCAAAAGGTTTTTTTGAGACTAATAAAGGTAAGTTAATAAAAACATTGGGAGTTACTGCGGTTACTGGAATAGTTGGAGCAGCTGTAGCAGGTCCAATTGGTTTAGCAGCAGGAGCTACCGTAGGGAGGATTGCTGAACCATTAATTGATGTTGGATTAAACTTATTAGATACATATGTATTAGAAGGGATTACTCGAGGATGGACACCAAGGCATTATTTTGACAAAGATATTATGCGACTAATGAACCAAAAAAATAATATGATATAAACTTTTTAAAAGAAGCATAAGAGGAAGAGATACTAACTTGTCTCAACCAATATATTGACTGTAGTAGTTTAACTAGAGGATTTATTGTTACCAAATTTTTATTACTTGAGAAACGAATAAAATATGTTGGTAAGCTATTAAAAGACATTGAAATATAAAGACATATAAAATGAGGGTGAATATTAGTGACTGAAATTAGAGATTATTTGGTTATCATTACTACTTTATTGGCTATTTTAATTGGCTTTAGTGGATTTTTCTTAAACTTTACTTATGATATGCTTTTTAATGATTTTATAATTGGAATAAAACAAACTTCAAAAAAAGACACGATACTTAGAATATCTGTATTTTTAGGAATGCTATTCTATGCCATTATTATTATCTTTATTATAGCTAGTAGTAAGCCAAATACTTTGATAAGTAGAGGCGCAAGTAGTAAATATTTAACTAGCAAATATAGCACTTTTTCTTTATATGCGTTTGTAACCATATGTATAATATATTTATTAATATATACTTTTGTGAAAGTAAATTTTGTCAAAATGTTAAACAAAAAGAAAACACCTTATTTATCATTATTTTTATGGGTTGCAATAACCTTATCGGTAATATGTGTTTGTACATCAATAGTAGGATCTTTTAGTGAAATGGATATGAATAATAAAGTATATAGGATCTCAGTATATAGAGATGACTTATTTATTGGATCTATTTTTTCAAAACAACAAACAGTTATGTCAAAGGATGACAGTATTCAAATGAAAATGAACGATTTAATAATATCAGATGGGCATTTACAGACTATTAATGGGAATAAAAAAGGAATATTCTCTTTGGTATATGATGGTAAAAGATATTTTGTAAACAACAGTAATGTGAATAGTACTATAGAAATTGTTGATGGAGATATAGTGACATTAGACATAAAAAATATTAATGTTGGTAATTTAACTTACAATCATAATACAAGCAGTGCAAAAGTTACTTTTATTTTGAAATTAATATTTTTGTTTTTAACTTTTTATTCGTTAGTATTTTTCGGGTTTGGGTTAAGAAGTATTTTAGAAAAGGTGAATTCAATAAAAATTCATTGATTTTATTAGATTCAGGTAGTATATATGGGAAAATTTTAGTCAGCTATGACGACTTTTATGTCGTATACGCTTATAATGAATATGCATATATACCTAAAAATAAAATTGTCAATATTAATCCATTGGAGATTAACAATGGATTAAATAAAAAGAATAAGAGAATTAAAGAATATTTTAAATTTAAGAAAAAATAGTAACATATACAGCTAATTAAAAGGGTAAAGTAATTGATTCCTCTAACAATTCCAACGACAATATAAACAAATTTGAATAACTAAAATAGAGAGTTTAAAGTAACAATAAAAAGAACCCTTATACTTTATATGCATTCATTTTACCGCAACCTATACAGTAACCTAAATATAATATAACATAATTAAATATAACTATATGTAAAGAATCTTATAAAATCATGTATACAATAGCACTTAATATAACAAGAAGATATGGAATAAAATGATTGTCATATAGCTACGCCCTAGTTAAGAGGGAAGCTTTTCTGTAGTACTATTTAAAACCGAGTGATCACAGTGATCACTCGGTTTTAATTCTTTTAGCCAAATAATACATATAAAAATATATAAAAAGTCAATAAAGAAGTTTATTGACATATTATGTAGAATAATAATATGAAGATTGAGATATTGTTTCGTTAAATAAGTCTTAATTAGATAAAAATAATTTATATTACACTTTCCAGTCAAATTTATTATATTTAATTTATCAGGGGGAATTCAAATGAGTAGATTAGAAGAGCTTTTTGAGGCAAATGAGTATGGAAAATACTATTTAAAAAGTATTAATGATTGTAAGGAGAAGCTTAAAGAATTAATACAAAGAAACACACCATTATTTAATTTTACAGATCATGGTATAAAGCACTCAGACCGTATTAATGAAAGAATATATAAATTGTTTTGTGATATGTTGCAAAATAAAGATCGCGATATTAAACTTAATAATTCAGAATTGTATTCATTAATTCTAGCAATATATCTACATGATATAGGAATGGAATTAATCAATAAGAAAAAAGTAATAGGGTTATTTACAGAAAAAAAATACAAAAATAAATTCTTACTCCTTTTAAGTAGTTTAATTTCAGTTGAGGAAATAGGAAAAATTGATGAAAATTCAGCGGACTTTTATGATTTTATAAGAAATAAGCACCACATTATTTCTGCAATGTGGATTATGAAAAATAATGTAGTTGGTGATGTTTTAAAATTACCAATAATAGATGATTATTTAAGTACAGTTGCATTAATTTGCTTCGCACACAATGAAGACTTGTCAATTTTAGATAATGAATTCTATAATAATGGTCAAGCAGATGAATGTCAAATACAAGTTAAAATTTTAGCTTACCTATTAAGAGTAGGTGATTCATTAGATGCGGATAAAAGACGATGTAATATAGATATTCTAGAGGTTAAGGATATAGAGGTTATATCAAGGGTACATTGGTATAGACATTTTTATACTAAAAGTATTATTTGTGATAACAAAATTGTAAAAATATTATTTGAATTTCCGGAGGGTGACAGATGGCTTGAAAATATTCAAGACTTTTTTATGAGAGAAACTGTTTATTGGATTAGCAAAAATTATAATGATATTATTGAAAATAAAATATTTGAGGGTAATAAAAGAAATAATTTTTTAACGTATACTATTGAAGAAAAAGTAGATTTTGGTATAAAAAAACTTTGGATAATGAAACAGAAAAAGTAATTATAGATTTAATTAATGATAAAAATAATAAGCTAAATCCATTAAATATAGGTGGAAATCTATTAGAAATTAAAACGAAGCAGTATAAAATAATTGAATGTGTAGAAAAAAATTTAACTCAGCAAGAGATACTTTGTGGTTTAGACGATACACAATATAAATATATTGATGAAGATTTAAAAAATATAGATATAAAATTATTTAAAATCAAAATTGAAGATGAGATTACGAACAGACTTAAAGCAAATGATGGAAGATATAATATTTCTATTAGGGCTTTAGAAAGTATTAATAAAAAGTTAGTAAAAATCGAAGATATCCTAAAAATACAAAAATATGATATGGTTTTCATGGGCAAATTTGGGAGTGAAAAACTACTGCTATAAGTAACTTATTAAATTTAACTAGCAACCTCAAATTAAATGAAAGTTCTTTAAGTGATATTCCATTATTAGATGTAGGGCTATGATTTACAACACTTGGTAGTATAATAATAAATAACAATGAGAAAACGTATATAAAGATAGACCCTAAGAGTGAAGAAGAAGTTAAGGGAGATATAGATGATTTTTGTGAATGGCAATGGAATAAACACAAAAAATTAAAAAAGGAAAATATAGAAGAAATAGATTCTTCGCCAGAATTATTTAAGTTCTTAAGAAATGCTATGGAATTCAAGTCAATCAAAGAATTAGAAGGGTATATTGATAGTTATACCAAGAGTATAGAAGAATTTAAGAAAGAAATCTTTGAAAAAATAAATATTAATGAAAGAAATAAAACGGAAATTTATGCCCCACAAGACCTGAGTATTGAAAATGAAAAAGAATGGTTAAAAAAAGCTACGATAGAAATTGACGAGGGGAAAAATAAAAATGTTTCAATTCCCAAAGTTACATATATTTTCTTAAGAGAAGATCTATTTAATAAGAAAAAATTACTTGGAAGTAAAATAGATAATATAATATAATAGATACTAAGGGTATCCAAGGCCCAGATAATTATATAATAGACGAATATATTAGTAAAAGGGACAATGTTATTTGTTTGTTTACTGATCGTATAGAAAGTCCTTCTCAGGAAATCTTAGCATATATGGAGAGAAATTTAAAAAATGATGAAATATTTATAAAGAATAAAGTAGGATTAACGGTTTTACCAAGAAACGGGGAACTAGAAGACTTAGGAAGAAAAGAATCTTCTGATAATGATGATAACATTTATGAAGTAGGTATGGGAAAGAGAAAGTACGGCATAGAAAATGTGTTAAGAAATCATGGGGTTGATTTTGATTTTGATAATATTATTTTTTATAATGCATATAGAGGGTATGTTGAAAACTCTTTATATTTAAAAGGAAATACTATTAAAAAAATTAGTAGTATTGATTCTGATGTAATAGAAAAGGATAAAAATGAGATAGTACATTATATTAACTATTTAGTGAAAAAACGTGAGATATCGATGGTAAAGCATGTAGAAATACTGGAAGAAAAGTTTACAACTATAAAAAACGGACAACCTCTTGACGAGGATGAACAAAAAATAGTATATGAGATAAAAAGTGGATTGGAAACTTTATTAAATAATAATGGAGAGATGTTTAGTGAAATATCAAATAGATTTGCAGAAAACTTTTATAAATATATTGAAGGCTTAAAAGCTGGATAGCTAAGGGGTATGAATAATAGGTTTGGTATATATACATATAGAGATATTGATATATTTGAGAGGGCCAAAAATATATTAAAACAAGATATTTTATCTATTGCTACGAAAACACTTAAAAATAAATTAATAGAATTAATTAATGAGAAATCTCAAAAATCTTCAAATTTAAAAGTTTATATGGAAACTTTTGAATATCAGATAAATAATGATTATAAAACTATAAGTGAGGATATTCCTGAAAGGGTAAAAGAATATATCAATTTAAATGTGTTTTCTCCTCTAAATAGAAATAATGAATTTTGGAATTATGTTATTGCAAGATGGAGTCATGGATCTGGATATACAATAGATGTGTTAGATAAGTATAAACATATTTTGAATGAGTCGGATATTAAAGAATTTATTCTTAACGAGATGACCATTAATTGGAATATATTCAAAAGTAACGTTTTGGAGTTGTTTTCATAACTGCTGATATTTAACCGATTAATATTAATTAATACAGTAACCCATACAGCAACCTAAAAATAACATAACATAAATAAATGTAACTAGATATAAAGAAACTTTTAAGCAAAACTGAGATGAAGACAGGGTTTAATATTATAAAATTATGGGGAGAATATATGGAAGTCGATTTTGATTACGCATTTAGAAAAATACAAGATGAAATGAGTATTGAAGAAATTATGAAATTAGATCCAAAAAATATTTTACATAGAGCTATAGTAGCAAGTGCTAGGAATGTTTATATTCACGAAGGCTATCAAAAGAAATACGATTTCTATAAAAAACATTTCAATTTAGCATCTGATGTTAAAACTAACTATATAAATTATCAATTGAAAATCTCCGACATATAAAATACTATTATGTTAATTCAATATACTATTTTTCAAAATTCTTAAAGGATACAGAGAATGATGAGTATAAGAAGTGGTACACTTTGGGGTATGATGCTTCAAGGTTTTATTATTTTAAGTACATGAGCTATTTATTCCGATATCTTAATATAAGTGGTAGCGGTGAATATGTAGAAGAAAAGACCGACATTCTTAATAATAATGCAAGGGTAAAATTAGAAATTGTATCGTAATATGTAGTTAATGTCACAGTAAATGGTTCTGCAAAAAGTTCTGTTAAAATAGTGTGCCATTATAAATCTACAAATGCTGCAAATAAAGCAACCATGGTCTCAAATGGTAATGCAGTAATACCTGTTAAGATAAGTAGAGCTACTAAGGAATTTGCAGTAATTACTAATGTATCAGTAAATTATAAAGGAAATGTATATACTACAAAAACGTCATTTAAACCCAGACAAGTAGCTTGCTAAAGCATTGTTATGATATACTGTACATAGATAATTAAAAGAAGGATGGTGAAGCAAAGTTGAATAAAGATAAAGAGACAGATATAGTTATATATGGGGATGCAAATGTTCAGCAATATAAAACAGATGTGGGATTTAAAACCTTAGTGCAAGGAGTATCAGAAAATTTATATGTGATACCAGACTTTCAAAGAGTTTACAAGTGGACAGAGCATCAAGTTGAAGATTTAGCTATTTCACTTATTAAAGGAATGCCTATTCCACCTATTTATGCTTATAGAAATAAGCAAAATCAATTAGAAATATTAGATGGTCAGCAACGTGTTTTAAGCATGTTTTTCTATTATATAGGAAAGTATACAAAGAAAAAACGTAACAATTATATTAATTTACAAAGTATTACTCATGCAAATAAACCTTTTCAAGAACAATTAGAGGATAATTATGAATTAAAAGATAAAAATTATGAAATGAAATATTATGATTTAATTGAGGGCAAAGAAGTAGAAAAAACAATAGATATTACTTATAGTAGATTATCTGAGAAAATAAGAAGAAAGTTGGATTATACCTCAATAACTGTTATAGAGATTAATATTGATGATGACAGATTAAGAGAACGTTATTTATATAAAATTTTTGCCAACCTAAACGCAGGAGGAACTCCTTTGACAAATCAAGAGTTAAGGAATGGTATTTATAGATGCAAGTTCTATGAAATGCTTTTTCAGTTTAATGTAGAAAATGACAAATGGAACGAGTTATTTGGAAATGTCAAAAATTATAGCAGGAATATTGAGTATCTATTAAGATTTTGTGCTTTCAAATATTTCATAAAATTTGAAGATGGTGAATTTAAGATAGAGAATTATAAGAATATGAATAATCTACTAAATGACTTTTCACAAGTTGCACTTATTTTTAATGATAAAACTATTGCTGAATATAGAAGTAGTATTGAAAAGTTTATGAGTTTATTAAATGGAAGAGTATCAACGCAAATAACATTCTTAGAAGGTTTGTTTACAGTCATAGATAAGAAGCATTTATGCGTAGATATTACTCCACAGTTATGCGAGAACATATTAAACATTAATGATTATAAGAATACTATTAGACAGGGAAATGCAACAAAGACAGCTATAGAAACAAAGTTAAAGGTGGTATATAATGCAATACTCAAATATACTAAATAAGGTAAGTGGGCTTATACAAAAAAATGAAGATAGGAATTGGATTATTTTGGGCGATAATTCCAGCGGAAAGTCAGAGCTGCTTAGAAACATTGTTAGTAAGATGAAACTAAATGCTTACTATATAGATTCAGTCAATCGTTATTTTAATATAAGCAGCACAAACTTATCTAAAGATGGAGTAGACTGTAGTGTGTCAAGTACAGAGATAGTAAATACAAGAGTACAGAATGGGTTTTATAATTTAACAGATAGTTTTGGTGAAAACGAGCATATAGAACGCTTGTATCCTATATATCAAGAAAGACTAAAAAGTTTATTAAAAGATTTTCTTAATATAGATTTTAGTATTGAGAGAGAAAAACTACAAGAGGGTTTTGGAGATGGTGAAGTTAAAGTCGAAATAGATGGTCAAGAAGTAGAACTATCAAGTGGATATCAAGCGATTATTCGTATGTTTACAGAACTTATTTTTTATGATGAACATCTTATGGGTAGAGGTTTAATTGTTATTGATGAAATAGATGAGTTTTTATCACCTAAATATTCTGCAAGAATCTTAAATTTTATAATTAAACAATTCTCAGGACACTATTTTATAGTAAGCACACATTCTAGTGATTTAGTAGCTAATAGTAATGATTGTAACATTGTTACATTGGAGAAAGATAATTTTAGTATATTAGACAGTAATGACTTTATAACCTTAACAGATGTGAATACATTATTTAACAAATTATTTAGGAATATACAACAAGATAAAAATAATTTAATAGATAGCCAGTTGCAAAGACTATTAGACCTAAAGATTATAGATAGTTGGACACAAATAGAAGATGATGAACTGCAGAAAATAAATTATAGTAAATTAACATCAGTACAAAAATTGATTTATAAACAAATCAAGGGGTGGTAATTAATATGAGTAGCCTTACAATACTTGACATACCATCATTTGTTCCAAACTATGATAGAAATATGAGTTATGGGTATAAAGGTTTAAATGGCGCTAATTTATTAGATTTACTATATAGTACTACTGGTGGTTACTGTATGTATTGTTATAGTAGGATAGAAATTGATTCAAAAAGATTTGGACATTTAGAACATTCCATTGAGAAGAGACATTCTTCTATAAGATTATTGGAGTGTGTTCCTAATATAGGATTAGCTTGCCCTAAATGTAATCTATCATTTAAAAAAGTGGGAGACAAAGTAGAATTATTTACAAAAAAACAAATTGAAAGTTATGAGCAGGTTGTGTGTACTCAAGAAAAATGTACGAAAGAATGTTCATCGTATAAAAGGATTAAGAGAATATATTTAAAAAAAAGAAAGATTATTTTACAACCTATGGGAGTTATTACAAGAAAACATATATATAGAATTCAATATAATTTACTTAAATTATCATTTGAACCTAGTATAGCAGTACCTTATATAGATGAGGAAAAAGAATTTATTAATCAACATATTGCAAAATTTAATTTAAATGATTCAAAGTATCGAACTAGAGAACTACTAAAATTTTGTGAAGATATGATAAATGGAGATAGATACCTAAGAAATGGAAAATATAATAATTATATTGTAGATTTATTTATGGATAAACTTAAAAATTTGGATGAGAAAGCAAGAGTAAAATTATGTGGATATATTTATATGATAGGAAAGAGTAAAAGAATTATATAATACCTTGTTAATTTTAAATTATGTTGCAGGTAAAGTGAAAAAATAGTTGGAATATAATATAAAATAGAAAATTGTTTTTAGTAACTTATAATCTATTATTGGTGAATCTTAAAGGCCACGTTTCGCTTCTATCAATAAATATAATCATAATAATTATGAGAAGTTGAAGTTATTAAGGAAACTTAAAAGATATGAGTATACTTGTCGTAACCTCATATTGATACTAGTGTTGAAATAATGTGGATAAAAACAATAGAAATATTTAAGGTGAAATAATATTAAAATAAGCATAATTGTAGTACTGTGAATATAAAATTAGAACAAGGTGAGAGAATACAAGTATTATTTTTATAGAAAGATTAAGAAAAAATAATATTTTAAATATATATGAGATGCATTGAGTATTGATAACAAACTGTATGTTTTTATATGATACCTAATGATATTAGATATAAAGAAAGGTAGCCAAAGCCATTGAAAATGCAAGGCTATATTGCATTCAATGGTACTAGCTATCATTACATGGAAAGTACATAGCCTAACTCGAAAACAGACGAGCAGGTATAAAGATTAAATACTAATCTTATTATAAAAATTTATGAGATAATATAATCAAAAAGATCTTCTCTTATAGGTGTATACAACTGATACCTAATTTCAACAGCAGTCTTATTAGTGTTTCCCATAATGATTGGAGTAGGTGTACCTACAGTATTAATTTTTCCAAGATAATAAAACTCTTTTGATAATTTATCATCCTTGTTTTTTCTTACAAATAAACTCATTTCAACACCATCTTTTTCAGCATTATATGCTTGTACAACATCTGCAGATTTTTCTGTTCTACCTGATTTAGATATTGCAATTAATTGTGATGCGGACTCAAATCTATCCTCATAGTTTATAGAAGCATTAATATCTTGAGATTTGTTATAATTAATAAATACGGGATAAGTTTTGGTTTTCTTATCAAATCTGTAACCGCCAATATTAAGAGCTACTTCACCTTTTTCCCATTCTAATAATTTACACACGTCTTCGTATGTATATTTTTGATACAATTGAAAATTTGTATCCATGTAATTGGTACTATAAAATCTTTTATGTCTATCTATACCAAACTCTATAAGTTCTAGAATCATATTTTTAAATTCTTCATTTTTCAGATTTTCAATGAAAACCTCTGAGGTTTTATACTCTAAACCATCTTTTTCTAAAAAAACACAATCTTTATATGTTGATTTAGCAGATCCACTTGCAAATTGATTTGTAAGCACATTTACGATTGAGGTTTCTGTACTATCCTTGAAATCTATATTATATTGTTCTTTTAAAATATGTCTTAGCCTATATATTAAATCAAACTTATAATTTATGGTACATCTAATCATCTCTAACTCATGGATTCGTTTTCCAGAAGCAAGTTTTTTAGAAATAAATTCTATAAAAGATTCTTGGACAGTATCAAGCTGCACCGTATATTCTTTTTCATACTTTGTTAAAAACTTATGATATGAGCCTAAGCTGTTATTATCAAAAATCCTTATAGGATCAATGGAGTCATGTAAATCAAAATCATTTAAGCTAGGAATTTTACCTAGTTTTTGTTTTAAATTTTTGTAACTCTCCTTAATAATTTTAATATCATTAAAATTGGCTTTATCAATAGATTCAAAAATACGTTTCTTAGAAATTTCATCAAAATTAACAGTAGAGCAACCAGGAATTATTCTATTTCCTTCCATAACATATTTCCTAATAGTATCTTTATTATAGGTTCGATCTCCTGAAAGTGCTATGGGAATGAAGAAGTTACTATCATAGTTTCCTACAAAGTCTATGATGACAACAAATTCTTTATAATTATGTTTTCTAAGACCACGTCCTAATTGTTGTATGAAAATTATAGCTGATTTAGTAGCCCTTAGCATAACAACTTGATTAACTGAGGGTATGTCTATTCCTTCATTAAAAATATCAACTGTAAAAATATAATCCAAACAATTAGTGAATTCATCTTGTTCTAAGCGCTCAATAGCTGTTTCACGTTCTAGTTGAGTATTATCTCCTGTTAATGCTAATGTTTTTAAGCCACATTTATTAAACTTAATCGATAATTCTTTAGCTTCTTTTTTATCACTACAAAATATTAGTCCTTTTACTCGATCACCACAATAACCATAAAAGTTAAGTTTATTGATAATATGATTAACCCTTTGGTCATCTACTAAATATTTAAAATCTGTAGTATCATCTAATCCATTACCATCTATAGATATATCAGTAATGCCAAAATAATGGAATGGACATAGTAAATCTTCTTCTAAAGCTTGTTGCAGACGAATTTCATAAGCCACATTATGATCAAACATTTTAAAAATATCAAAATCATCAGATCTTTCTGGAGTGGCTGTCATCCCTAGTAAAAATTTTGGCTCAAAATAATCCACAATTTTTTGATAACTAATGGCACCAGCTTTATGAACTTCATCTATAACAATATAATCAAATTCATTCTTAGGAAAACTTAATAATACTTCGTCTTTCGATAAAGTCTGTACAGTTGAAAATATAAAATCTTTATTAATATCTTTTGAGTTACCTGAAAGAATACCCATACTTTTAGTATCCCCAAAAACATTTTTAAAGCTATTTAAGGCTTGTTTTGCAATTTGTTCTCTATGTATAATAAATAACGCCCGTGTCGGATTGAAATTTCTAATATCAAAAGCTGATAAATAAGTTTTGCCTGTACCAGTAGCTGAAATTAATAAAGCTTTTTTAGCTCCGTTATCTCGTGATGCGTCTAAAGCTTGAATTGCAGATACCTGCATTTTATTGGGCTTTAGTGTGTATTGAGAAAGTCTAGGAACTTTGCTTTTTCGAGCAAACTCTCTTTGTTTTAAATATATCTTTTCATAAGCTTCGATCCACTCTAAAGTTAAATTATCAGCTTCATTCCACATAGATCTAAACTCGGTTATTACTTCATTTGTTAATGACCCTTCCTCTAAAGAAGATAGTTTTATATTCCATTCTTTATTTTTAGTTAATGCTGCTTGAGTCAAATTAGAACTACCAATAATAAGCTTATAATGATCACTATGTTTAAAAATATATCCTTTAGTATGAAAGTTATTTTTAGAATATAGTTTAATATGAATATTAGAAAACTCTAAAAGTTTCTTTAACGCCTTGGGTTCACTAAAATTCAGATAATCTGTGGTTAATATCTCACCATTGATTCCATTGGCCTCTAAGTATTTAAAGGTCTCAAGTAGTGGGGTAATACCGCTACTTGTAATAAACGCAACAGATATCATAAATTCGTTGCAGTTCATAAGTTCTACAACAATATCACTTAATACTTTACTGCCTTTACTATAATCATTTAAAATAAGTTTGGGTCTCAATGCTAAATTGGAATTTACTAAGCCGTTTATTAATCCTGTTTCACTTGCGGTTAAAATATCCTGGGCAATATTAATTTGATCATGATTGCCTTCATCAATTGGTTTAAAGTCTATAATAGATTTTAAATCTTTATTTTGCTCTATCTTAGTTAAAGTTTTCAACCGTGCATTACACTTCCTTCAAAAGCTGATTTAACGCATTCACATCTGCTGGAGCCCAGTTTAGTGAAAGTAAATTTTCTCTATGTAACCATATCAATTTTGAATGCTCATTTGCAGTAGGAGTCCCAGATGTCATGCGGCACTTAATAGTAATTAAATTTACTATAAATTTATCATATTCAAAAGTATTATCATTAAATATATCTATAAATTCAACATCGCAATGGAGTTCTTCTTTTATTTCTCTTTCTATAGCTTCTTTTAAAGTTTCACCACTTTCTACTTTACCACCAGGAAACTCCCACATGTTTGGAAGGGACATTATTGGCGAGCGAAGGGCACATAAGATTTCATTATTTTCATTTTCAATAATAGCTGCTACAACTTTTATTAGCTTTTTCATATAAAACACCTCTAATTAATTTTAGCATAAAATGGGTTAGTGTAAAAGCCAGGGGGTATATTTAATTACAGGTATTAAATATAAAAATAATAATCGAGTAGACAAGTGAATGTTTGGCCATAATTATAAATAAAGCTAAGGTTATGGAGGAATTTATTTTGAATACTTTTGGAGAAAGATTTAAGAGCATAAGATTGTCTAAGAAATTAACTCAGCAGCAAATCGTTAATGAATTTAATAGGCGATATGGATATGCATTCACGAAAACAACTATTAGCCAATACGAGAATAATAAAAGAGTACCAGAGATGAATGCTATTAGGAATTTTGTAGAATACTTTAATGTTTCATTGGATTACTTGTTGTGTAATGATATCCATGTTGTTAAGGAGTTAGGTCAAAAATATAATATGCTTAATGATTCTGAATTTATTGAACTAGAAAAAATAGCAACCTTAATAAAGAATTTAGCAGAAGACGGAAAAATCCTTCTTAATAATATAGAAATAAATGCTAGGCAAAGGCATACATTAATAAATGGTATTGATATTATTTATGGTTTAGTAAAAAGAGAAACAGAGAAGGAATGATAAAATAGTACACACCTAATTTGTGGACAAGTATACTATTTTATCATAATATTGTGGAGAAAATGACCTTAAATATTAGAGTTAGTATCTATGAGATTTTCTAAATGTATTATTAAATTTTCATAAGCCCCAAAATTATTGCAGACCCAGTGGTAGCTAGGAAGGGCATTCTTAGCGCCAAACTCACTAATTACTGGCATGCGATTGTATAATGTTTTAAATTCTATTATTGAATCTAGTCTTGAGTTAACTCTGAGGTCGATAGATGAATTTTTTAAGTGAGTATAATCAAGTCCAATTGCGGTAACACAATTTTCAATACTACCCCAATATTTATAATAAACCTTTTGAGTAAAAGTAGTATTAGGGGGACGTAGTTCTCTCCATTTAGGCAACCTTCCAAGCTTATTAATAAGATTCATTAAATCATCCTTAGCTATTTTTTCATCAAAGGGTAAATTAGCAAAAGTATTTATAGTTAATTCGGATGCAATTAATGCATTATTAAAGGTTCCAAACGAATGTGTTATAGCTGATGAGGAGGGGTAATCTGGGTTGCCTAAAAAGTCTCTAGTAAAGGGAGCTCTACCATTTTTAAGATAAAATTCCTTTAGCTTTTTAATTATATAGTCTTTTTTATGCTCCTTATATGTGTCATTAAAGTCTTTATATACTAGATGAAGGTTCTTGATATCATAACATAATTTATGATAACCTAGTTCCGATAACTTCAAAATAATTTCATCAGCAAAAACATATTTCAGATTCGGTAAGTTTAAACCGGGCCTGTTATTTTTGTTTAAGCACCAATATTCTACTGATGCACCTTTATCGGTAGCTTTTTTATACTGTTTTACCTTATGTTTGCATGCGTAATTAGAAGTGGCCGCGTCAATTACTTTATGCTTAAGTGGAATATAAATATCTGGTTTAAAATTTAAACCAAATCCGCAATATTGAAAGAGACAGTCGCCTTCCAGAATTGACGCTGATATCTCAACAAGATACTGCCATGCAGACCAGAAGTCTCTATAATCAAGAGGAGATACACCTGCCAAGCTCAAGATATCATTCCAACTAGACACTAAAGTATCTGGTTTATAATAAACAAAGTGCCTATAATATGTTTTGAAATGGGGATATTTATCATTATTATCAAAGTCACAGGTTGTTGGTGCGCGTTTAAATTCATTAAAGAAATCCTTTATAATTTGTAGTAATTCCTCATCACTTACAGTTGAATATTTCTTGGATTTATAAGGGAGCATCACTCTGCCTTCTTTAGAGGCTTTTCTTTCTTTATTTCTTCTATTCAAATATTTATTACATTCTTTACAGTATTTTTGATGCCCATCCTTAGAAGATTTATTTAAATTAAACTGTGGTAGTTCCTTGGTTTCTTTGCAGTGTCTACATTGTTTATAATCCATAGTAACCTCAGTCCTTTTTTATTAATACTTTAAGGTTAGTATTTGCAGTTTGTTGTTTAGTATACGTAAATATGGTACTTATAAATATAAGTTTACTTTTAGGTTAACATAATAAATATGATACCTTTGGAGCCTAGGTTATGTTTCCGTATGGAGATGAAGAATATGAAAATGTTAAAAATACATTAGAAAAAGCACGCTCTAAAGCTTATGCATCTATAAACTTTTATATGGTTAAAGCTTATTGGGAGATAGGAAAAACAATATACTTAGCTCAAGAGGAAAATGAAAGAGCTGAGTATGGTAAAGAGTTAATAAGTGAATTATCAAAAGAGCTTACAAACGATTATGGTAGAGGTTTCGATAAAAGCAATTTATCAAGAATGAGAAAATTTTATGCGTTGTTCAATAATGTTGACGCACTGCGTCAAGAATTGAGTTGGACTCACTATAGAATGATAATTAAACTTAATGATGAAATAAGAAGAAAATTCTATATAGATGAATGTATTAAAAGTAATTGGAGCACAAGACAATTTAGAAAGACAAATAAATTCATTCTATTATGAACGGCTTATATCTACACAAGAGAGTAATAAAGAAGAAGTCCGAAATGAAATAAAAGGCTTAGAGCCTTCAAAAAATATAAATGATGTGATCAAAGATCCATATATATTAGAATTTTTAAATTTGAAAGAAAACAAAAGATTTTTAGAAAGAGATTTAGAGCAAGGATTGATAGAAAATTTGCAAGAATTTTTATTAGAACTTGGAAAGGGGTTTTCTTTCGTAGGAAGACAAAGAAGAATAACTGCCGATGGAGAACACTTTTATGTGGATTTGGTTTTCTACAATTATTTGCTTAAATGCTTTGTACTAATAGATTTAAAACTAGGCAGATTAACTCATCAGGATATAGGACAAATGGATTTCTATGTTAGATACTATGAAAAGAAAGTAAAGGGAGAAGATGATAATCCAACAATAGGAATTATACTATGCTCTGAAAAGAATGAAACCATAGTAAAATATTCAATTTTAGAAGAAAGCAAACAAATATTTGCTTCAAGGTATATGCTTTATATGCCTACTGAAGAAGAATTAAAGCAAGAGATAAATAAGGAGAGAGAAATACTTGAACTTGAGGAAAGGGAAAAGTGAGGGAGTATATTATTGGGGATGTGAAGGTAGAAATAGTAGATGGGAGTGGGATAAGGGTGAATGGTGTTGAAGTAAATATAAAAGGAATAGAAGATAGTATTTTAAATAATATGGTAAATCAATTTTAGAATATTTTCCAACAGGTAAATATTTAATTATGTGATGGTTATATAAATGTAAATTTACAAGCAAGGTTGCTAGGTATTTAGAGGAGATGAACATAGTGAGGAATGATATTAAAAACTGGGTATTTTCTTGCGATATGATGAGCTATAATGTAATATCAGCTTTTAAAGAGTTAAATGAAGTAGACTGGGGAACAGATAAAAATGTGATGAAAGGTGATTATGTATATATTTATTTAGTGGCACCTATTAAAAAAATTATTTTAAAGACGAAAGTAGTTATAGACAATATAGGTGAAAATGAATCCTAGTATTAGTATGTTGAAAATTAAAACTGTTCTTAAAACATAAACTAAATATAACAATAAGCATCGAGTAGATAAGTGAATGTAAGAGTATTGATGTTATTTGTGGACAAGTATGCTATTTTATCATAATATTGTTGATAAAATGAGTTTGAATATTAGAGTTAGTATCTATGAGTTTTCTAAATGCATTTATCACTCGATAAGGTCATTTATGTTTAACTATTTAGGTTGAATATTATTTAAGAAGTATAGAAGCTAGAGAATTAGATGAGGATAATAACATTAGGATATTTTCAATAATAGTGTTGAAAACTTGACATTTTTTTTAAGGAAAGCCAAATTGCTTTCCTTAGTTCACATTAATGCCTTTATAAACAAAATCATTATGTATATGCCTAATCCTGCAACCGCTATTAAGAATAATAACCCAATTCTATTTTTCTAACTTAGAGGGTAAACAAGTTTATGTGAAAATGCTCTATATAATCAAAATGCATTAAAGGCTTTTATATTAACAGATACTAGTCTTACAACAGAAGAAATTCTTCATCAATATACCCAACGTTGGACGATTGAAGTTTTTATAACACCTTATGATAATAATCATAATAAAAAAGCGTGTAAAATAATATTATTTAATCATTTTTAAGAAATCTTTTTTTAAAAAATTCTCAATATCATCTGAGGCACAATGAAAATAATCAGGATATTCTTCAATTAATGCTTTCTCTTCTTTATTTTGCTGAGTAATGTGTAATTCTATTAATATTTTAAGATCTTCAACATTTTCATCCAGTATCAATTTTAAGAACCGCTCGTGCTGGTCAATTACATAGTTTACTACTAATGCATCTGACAAAGCCATAAATCGAACTCGCCGATAATGACCAGACATATTATCTAATGCTTCCCAGCATAGCATTTTATTAGATACTCTAAAGAAGACTTCGTGAAATTGATCATCATATTCTAAAAATGATTCCATGTCTTTTTTAGAAATACATTCCTTCTGCTTTTCCAAATTGTCCTTTAGCTCAGCCAAATCTGAATCTGAGTGGCATTTTAAAAAAAATAATAATACCTTTTCTTCCACGCACAGTCGTAAAAACCGTTCTTCCTCAACTCTGTTTAAATCTATTTTTGAAATAATAGTCCCTTTTTTTGGTATCGTTGTAATGAGCCCTTCCTTTTGTAATTTAATAAGTGAATCTCGTACTGGAGAACGACTAACCCCCAACTGTTCTGCAATTTCTTTTGTATTAATAGATTCACCAGGTTTTAAATTTAAATACATGATATTCTTTCGTAAACTATAATAAACGCTGTCGCCAATTGTAACAGCCCGTTTTTCTTCATAAGACATAAGTTACCTCCAAAGTATTTGTTATATGCTAATCTAATATTATACCACATAATATTAGATTATTTCTAATATGCAAATATATATTCTGAAGTTTACTAGGGCATTTATTGATAAAGATTTATCAAAATGTTATTAAAAGTTTTATTGACATAAATATATAACCATGGTAACATACTAATATGCTAACATGTTAGTAAATGAAATAAGAATTTAGTTTTTGATAAATTAAATTAGTTATTTTTTTTGACCAAAATGTAATGGTTTACTTGTATGTAATATCTCTTAAAAAAATATAAATATTAGGGGGATCAATATGAATCTAGAAGTACAAAGTCAAATTGACACTAAAATGGAAAGAAGAAAAAATTTAATTTTGTTGTTATTATTTCTAGCAGGTGTAGTGAATTATCTGGATCGTTCTGCGCTTTCTATATCGGCACCGTTCATTCAAAAAGATTTAGCTTTATCATCAATAGAAATGGGTGCCATTTTCAGTTGCTTTTCTATAGGATATGCATTATTTAACATAATCGGAGGAATTGCGTCTGATAAATATGGTGCAAAAAAAACATTATTAGTAGCCATGATTGTCTGGTCATCGTTTAGTGGATCTATTTTCTTTGCAGTAGGATTTCTTAGCTTGATAATTATAAGGATTTTATTTGGAATGGCTGAAGGTCCGTTATCAACTACAACTAACAAAATGATAAATACTTGGTTCCCACCAAATAAGAGAGCTAGTACAATGGGAATTGCTAGTAGTGGAACACCACTTGGCGGTGCAATTTCTGGACCTATTATTGGATTTATCTGTATTAAATATGGTTGGAGAATCTCCTTTATTATTATAATGTCTATTGGGTTTATTTGGGCTATTGCTTGGTGGAAAATCGCTAAGGAGAAAACAAATAATGAATATCAGGATGCGGAAAGTCAAGAAGAAGTTTCTAAAAATGTGGAAATTGAACAAGAAAAGCCTATTAATAAGATAAAAACGTCTTTTTACTTAAAACAGAAAACGATTATATTTACTGCTGTCGCATTTTTTTCATATAACTATATTTTGTTTTTCTTTTTAACTTGGTACCCAAGTTACTTAATTAAAGAGAGAGGATTATCTATAGCAACAATGAGTATTGTAAATATAGTTCCATGGACGCTAGGGTTTATAGGATTAGCATTTGGAGGAATTCTTTCTGATAAGTTAGTTAAAAAATTCAAAAATAGACATGTTCTATTTTCTAGAAAAATTATTGTAGTTAGTTGTCTGTTTATTGCCGCAGTTTCTATTATTTTAGCAGGAGTAGTGAAAAATACAGTAGGATCTATTTCAATGTTAGCAATTGCCGTATTTTTCATGTATTTGACAGGTGCTATATATTGGGGAATTGTAGACGATGTAGTGGATTCAAACAATGTAGGTTCAGTAGGTGGATTTATGCATGCAATTGGGAATTGTGCAGGTATTCTAGGACCGTTGGTAACTGGATTTATAGTGCAATACACAGGTGGGTTCACAACAGCATTTGTTTTAGCTGGAGTTATTGCTTTGATCGGTTCTTTAGGGGCATTGAGGTTCATAAAACCTATTTCGAAAGTGGATTATGAAAATGCTCCAAGAGTTGCTATAAAATAGAATCTTTAATATTTATTAAAATAAAATAATTTAGGAGATGTCAAAATGAAAGCAGTTATGATTAGAAAACCTTACGACTTACAAATTGTAGATATGGATGAACCTGTAATTACAGAGCATGATAATGTGCTAATTAAAATGAAAGCGGCTGGTATTTGCGGTTCGGATGTTGGTATTTATCATGGTCAAAATGCAGCAGCTACTTATCCAAGGGTTATTGGACATGAGATGGTTGGAGAAGTAATAGAGGTTGGTAATAATTGTACAAAAATTAAAGTTGGTAATAGGGTAATTATAGATCAAGTAGTTAACTGTGGTGAATGCTATGCTTGTAAACATGGGAGAGGTAACGTTTGTGCAAACTTAAAGGTAAGGGGAGTACATATTCATGGTGGTTATCGTGAATATATTGCAGTGCCAGAATCAGATGTATATATATTGCCGGATGATTTATCATATGAGGATGCGGTAATGATTGAACCAGCAACAATTGCAGTACAAAGCTGTTCTAGAGCTGAGCTTTGTAAAGAGGATACTTTACTCATCCTTGGATGTGGTGCTTTAGGAAGCAGTATATTAAAGATTGCAAGATTAAGTGGAGCTACGATTATAGTAGTGGATGTAGTAGATGAAAAAATCGAAAGGGCAAAGGAAAATGGTGCAACTTATGGAATAAATCTTTTAAAGGAAGATGTGGTGGCAAGGGCTAAAGAATTGACTGGAGGATATGGACCAACAGTTTCTATTGATGCAGCTTGTACAAAAGACTCTCTTGCTACATTGTTAGAATTAACAGGAAATGCAGGTAGAGTAATTACAATGGGATTTTCTATAGATCCAACAGTTGTTACACAATTTAAAATTACTTCAAAAGAATTGGATGTAAGAGGCTCTAGATTACAAAATAAAAAATTCCAAGAAGTTTTAAATTTAGTTGAGGAAGGAAATTTAGATTTGAAAAATAGTATTTCTCATACATTCAATTATCTAGATGCACAAAAGGCATTTGATTTCGTAGATAGCAAAGATCCTAGTATTAGAAAAATAGTATTAACTTTTGATAAGTAATTAAAATTTATAGAATTAAAAAAATATATAATTAGAGGAGAAAAAAATTATGGATATGACATTAAGATGGTTTGGAAAAAAATTTGATTCAGTAACTTTGGAACAAATTAGACAAATACCAGGAGTTACTGGAGTAATTACAACATTATATGATACAAAACCTGGAGAAGTATGGGAAACTGAAAAAATTCGTGAAATTAAAAAAGAAATTGAAGATGCAGGATTACAACTAAAAGGAATTGAAAGTGTAAATATCCATGATTCAATTAAAGTAGGAACACCTGATAGGGATAAATATATTGATAATTACATTAAAACTTTAGAGCGATTGGGACAAGAAAGCGTAGATTTGGTATGTTATAATTTCATGCCTGTATTTGATTGGACGCGTTCAGATCTTGCAAAATTAAGAGAGGATGGGTCTACAGTATTATCTTATGATCAAGAGTTAATTGATGCAATCGATCCAGAAAAAATGATGGATTCTATGGATAAAAAGTCTAATGGTTTTGTACTCCCAGGATGGGAACCAGAACGTATGGCAAAAATCAAAGAATTATTTAATTTATACAAAGATGTAGATGAAGAAAAATTATTTGCTAATTTAAAGTATTTTTTAGAAAAAATTATGCCAACTTGCGAGAAATATGGGATTAAGATGGCAATTCACCCTGATGATCCATCTTGGCCAGTGTTTGGTTTGCCAAGGATTATGACATCAAAAGAAAATTTATTAAAATTAGTAACTATGGTTGATAGTCCTTGTAATGGAGTTACTTTATGTACAGGCTCCCTTGGGTCCAATCCAGATAATGATATTCCAGATATTATACGTTCATTAAAGGGGAAAATCCATTTTGGTCATCTTAGAAATATTAGACATCTTGCACCAGGTAAGTTCGATGAAGCTGCACATTTGTCTTCTGATGGTTCTCTTGATATGTTTGAAATAATGAAAGCATTATATGATATTGGATTTGATGGAGTTATTAGACCTGATCATGGAAGGGCAATTTGGGGCGAAGTAGCTATGCCTGGATATGGGTTGTACGATAGGGCTTTAGGAGCTACGTATTTAAATGGTATTTGGGAAAGTATTAAAAAAATGTCTAAGTAAGTAAATTTAGGTGATATATAAGTTGAAATAAATAGGAGGAATAGTTTTATGAAATCAGTTTATTTGGAGAAACCAAATGTGATAAGAATTGAGGAAATTAAAGAACCTATTAGAAAAGAAAGTGAAGCATTAATAAAAATTAAATCAGTAGGTATCTGTGGCTCAGATGTAGGAGCATTCAGGGGGTCTAATCCTCTTGTTAGTTATCCAAGAATTATAGGACATGAATTAGCAGGCGAAGTATTGGAAATAGGCGAAAATAAAAGAGGTATAAAAGTTGGAGATAAAGTAATTATTGACCCATATATATATTGTGGCAAATGTTACCCATGTAGTATAGGAAGAACTAATTGCTGTGAAGATTTAAAGGTATTAGGAGTGCATATTGATGGTGGCATGGTTGAAATGTTTACGCATCCTTCGGAAATGTTATATAAGGTTCCAGATAATATACCCTGGGAACAAATTCCAGCAGCTGAGCCTTTAACTATAGCTTTACATGCTATTCATAGAACACATGTTAAAGCAGGAGAACATGTAGTTATCAATGGAGCAGGTGCCATTGGTGTTCTTAGTGCTTTATCAGTAATAGCCTATGATGCAATTCCAATATTAGTTGATATTGTTGATGAGAGATTACAATTTGCAAAAGGATTAGGAGTAAAGTATATTATTAATCCTAATAATGAGGATTCAATCAAGGCAATAAAAAAGATTACTAATGAAAGAATGGCAGAAGTAGTAATTGAGGCTTCAGGTGCTAATTCCGCTATAAGAAATACTATTGATTATGTATCATATGGAGGAAGAATTGCTCTTACAGGATGGCCTAAAAAAGAGACAAGTATTCCGACAGATATGTTAACAAAAAAGGAAATTGATTTTGAAGGATCAAGAAATAGTGCAAATGAATTTGAGGAGGCATTAAGATTAATGTCTAAAGGAACTGTTGATGTTAAATCGGTTATTAGTAAAGTAGTAACATTAGATCAGGTTCCAGAGGCAGTAAAAGAGCTTACAGAACATCCTGAAAGATATCTAAAAATTAATGCTATATTATAAGAATAAAGAAAATTCTTAAGTTAACAATATAGATTGTCTATGTAACGTTAGACATCTGTATTGTTAATTTCAATTAGTACTGGGTTTAAATATAATTGAAAACTATTTATAAGAGAGGATGTTTTTAAATATGAAACAAATAAACTTAGAGTTAAATAAATCAAGTATTAAAAAAGTAGAAGGATGGAAAAAAGCAGGAATAGAACTTCCAGAATTTGATTTTGATAATATGTCATCTTTAACTAGTGAGAATCCTACATGGGTACATTTTGGAGCAGGAAACATATTTCGTGGATTTATTGCAGTATTGCAACAAACATTATTAAATAGTGGCATTGCAGATACCGGGATTGTGGCAGTAGAGGGTTATGATTATGAAATTATAGACAAAATTTATATTCCTTATGATAATTTAAGTTTGCTCGTAACTATGAAGCCAGATGGTAGCTTAGATAAAAAAGTCATTGGAAGTATAGGTGAAAGTTTAGTATGTGATTATTCAAGGGAAGATGAATGGAAACGCCTACAAACAATATTTACAAAAGCATCTTTAAGCATGGTAAGTTTTACGATAACTGAAAAAGGTTATAGTATAAAAAATATTTCACAGGAAGATGTAGCTGATGGACTAAAACATCCGAGAAGCGTTATAGCTAAAGTTGCGTCATTAATGTACGGAAGGTATAAAACTTTAGAATTACCAATTGCACTTGTAAGCATGGATAATTGTTCGCACAATGGAGAAAAACTCTATAATGCAATAAATTCAATTGTAGAAAAATGGGCTAATGATGGGTTGGTTGAGAAAGGCTTTCTAAAGTATATCAATAATCCAGATAAAGTATCATTCCCATGGAGTATGATAGACAAAATCACACCAAGACCCTCAGATAGTGTTAAAAAAACATTGAATTTATCTGGGTTTGATAGTACCGATATAGTTATTACAAAAGGTAATACTTATATTGCACCTTTTGTTAACGCAGAAGGACCACAATATCTTGTATTAGAAGATAGTTTTCCAAATGGACGTATGCCACTTGAAAAGGCTGGAGTGTTTTTCACTGATAGAGAAACTGTGGAAAGGGTAGAAAAAATGAAGGTGTGTACTTGCTTAAATCCACTTCATACTGCACTTGCGATTTTCGGATGTTTACTTGGATTTAATCTCATTGCAGATGAAATGAAAGATCCTGCTTTAAAGAAGCTAGTGGAGAATATTGGCTATATTGAAGGGATGCCAGTAGTTGTTAATCCTAAAATATTTAATCCAGAAGATTTCATTAAAGAAGTAATTGAGGTAAGACTTCCTAATCCATATATACCAGATACTCCACAAAGAATAGTATCAGATACTTCTCAAAAAATTGGGATAAGATTTGGCGAAACAATTAAATCTTATATAGAAAGAGAGGACCTAGATCCTAAAAGTCTTAAATATATACCACTTGCTATTGCTGGCTGGTGTAGGTATTTAATGGCTAAAGATGATAATGGTAAGGAAATGGAATTAAGTCCTGATCCTTTACTAAATAAACTTAAAGCTTATGTTTCGGATATAAAGTTAAGTGAAACAGAAAACGTAGGTAATAAGTTAAAACCAATACTTTCTAATGAAGAAATATTTGGGTTGAATCTTTATACTATAGGTCTTGGAGAAAAAGTGGAAAATTATTTCAATGAAATGATTGCTGGTGTTGGAACAGTAAGGTTGACATTGAATAAATATGTAAATTGCAAGTAACTTTCAATTTATGTAGTATAAATCAGCATCCGTGCATACAACTATATCCTTTTCTAGAAAAGTGGTTTTAGTAGGCGGATTATAAGATATTTTTAACAACAAAAAGGGAATTCAATAAAATGAATTCCCTTTAAATATATATATACATATTTAATTTTAAATTAAGTAGAGTGTAGTAATTGGTATTTGTAAAAGGTTGATTTTAATTGATAATAAATATCGTTGAGGATGAGCTTATAAAGTGGCTATTTTAGATCAATACCCACTTGTTCACTACTATCTATATCTTTTTCCTTTTCATTTTTAATCCAGTCTGGAATAAGTTGCGAGGAAATATAGGCTATAATTGGAACGGTTAAAATCACAGCAAAACTACCAGTTAAGCCTTCGAGCACCACTATGTTCACCATATCCATATTAAACAATTGATTGTTAGTTAAATTGTAAGAGTAAATTACTATAAACATGCTAAGTGAAGTACCTGCAAACGCAAGAATAAGGGTATTTACCATGGTTCCCATCATATCTCTGCCTACATTCATACCAGATATGAATAGTTCTTTTTCAGTAAGTTTAGGGTTTAATGAATATATCTCTTGTACGGAAGAAGCAATAGATATACTAACATCCATTACAGCACCAAGGGAAGATATTAGAATTCCAGCTGTTAGTAACCATTGAACTTGCATGTTTGATTGTGTTGAAATCATATTTAATGATTCCACATCAGCCATATTAAATCCTGATAAATGAGCTAGATTGCAGATAAGAGTGGCAATGCTACCCGCAACGAAGACCCCAAGTATGGTACCTAAAATAGCTGATACCGTTTTTGCACTCCACCCATTTAGTAAAAATAATGTAACACAAGAAGATATAATTACCAGCAAAATAGAAGCCAAAATGGGTGAATATCCTCTGTATATTATTGGGAGAAACATATAAAAGATAAGAATAAAAGAAATTAAGATACCGATAGCAGATCTCACGCCTTTCTTTCCACCAATTAAGCACAATGCTACAAAGAATATTAAAATAAAAACATATTGAACAGGCGCTCTATAATAATTGTAGACGGTGACTGCGTACATATTTGGGTTTCCAGTATCAACATCCACAATAATCTTCATTCCTTGATTAACGTAGACATTGTGAGTATCTGATAAAAAGTTTGTAATTGTCTTAATGTCTCCTTTATGAACTCCTGTAAGAATCTTTATTTTTATTTGTTGAGTGCCAAGATAAATCTTAGTTGCATTTGGGTAACTTTTTAAAGATTCATTTTCCACAACCAATACCTTCGCTTTTTCATATTTAACATAGGAAGTAGAATTTTGATTATTATGGGTGAAGCGAGTACTGGAATTTAGAAAATACAGAAAAAGGGAAAATAACAATATACCTATAATTAAGGTGGTAAATTTAAATGCTCTTGAAGCTTTTAACATATCTCTCCTCCAGACAAATTTTTAAGATGTGATTCGCAAAATAATTTACTTTAATTATATATTAGTTATAAAATTAAATGGTAATGTCTTTGTAAAGCTTGTGTTAAGTTAAGTGAATCATATAAAAATCTCTAAATTTATTTTCTCAATTAATAATACAATGTATTTCAAACTTTACATATATTTAACATATACTTTACACAAATGGGAAAGAACAAATTTTCAATCGCTGATATAATTAAGCCATTAGGCGACGTTGGTTATTACAAGATAATATAATATAAGGAAGGTGTAAAAATATTAAAAGTATCTATGAAATGATTAGCGTACCAAAAATAAGTAATGAGGGGTAGATTTCATGAAAAAAGTTAAGAAAATAGGAGTGTTAAGTTCCCTAATTGCATTTATATTTGTATTTACATTGGCAACGAATGGAATATTTGGATCAAATAGCAAGACGACAATAGCTTTAGCTGCAGGTGTCGATACTACTATCACAGATATAGCATTAACTCCAGGTAGCGATCCAACGCAATTAAATTTTGCTTGGTATTCTGCGAATAGCACAACCTCTAGTTTAGTACAGGTTGCATTAAAGTCTGATATGAGTGGAAGCACATTCCCTATTGATAAGGCAGTAAACTTTAAGGGCACTAGTACTGCAGGAAATGAAGGCCATTTCTCTAACAAGGTAACTGCAACTGGATTTAAAGAATCTACAGCTTATGTATATCGCTTAGGTGATGGTACTAATTGGAGTACAGTTAATAATTACACTACTCATAGTACAAGCCAGTATAGCATATTAGTAGCTGGTGACCCACAGATTGGTGCAAGTGGTAGTGTAGCAAGCGATGGAGCAGGTTGGGTTGATACAATGAACAAAGCTTCATTAAAATTTCCTAATGCCAGCTTCTTACTATCAGTAGGAGATCAAGTTAATAATGGTAAAGAAGTTGCTGATGCTACTACAAAAAAAGAAATTAATGAATCAGAGTATACACAATATTTTAGGCCAACTCAGTTTACAAGTTTACCAATAGCCGTTATCGCAGGTAATCATGAAACTTACGGAGATGGACATTTGTCTCACTTTAATGTACCAAATATGTCAACAACATATGGTACAGTTGCAGGTTCTGGATCGGTTATAGGTACAACAGGTGGAGATTCTTACTTCACATATGGTAATACTTTATACTTGATGCTTAATAGTAATAACGTAAGTGAAGACGGTCATATGGCATTTATGAAAAGTGCTATTGCAGCAAATCCAAATGCAAAATGGAAGGTAGTTTCAATGCATCATTCTGTATATAGTTCTGCAGATCATGAAACAGATGCAGACATAATAACAAGAAGAACAATTCTTCCAGCAATGTTTGATAAGCTTGGAATTGATGTAGTTTTAGATGGTCACGATCATTGTTATACTAGAACAAATCAAATGTTAGGTGGAGTATCACAGAAAACTACAACAGATGCAAATGGAGCTGTTGTAAACCCTAAAGGAACACTTTATATGACATTTAACTCTGCCAGCGGAAGTAAATATTATGAGATGCAATCACCTAATCTTAATGGTACTTATGAAGCTGTTAAACAACAAATTCATGTTCCAACTATTTCACTAATGAGCGTAACAAATAACGCTTTAACAATTTCAACATATAGAACTGACACAATGGCACAGACAGATACTTACACAATAGCTAAAGCACCAACAACTAATTATGATGCAATGGCTAATGGTACTGTACTAATAGGAACAAAAGCATTTGCTTTAGATTATGCGAATGATCCATTAAATGCGCAGGAAATCAATAATGCAGTAGTAGGTGGTGGAGCAATTTATGTTAAAAATTTTTCAAGCAATTGGATAGACAATCTTACAGGATTAGCATCAATGCCAAAATAGTATTTATTTGTGCATACTAATTTAAATATGGACTGTATTGGAGACTACAATACAGTCCATATTTTTTAATTTGTAACCATATAAAATTTGAATGCTCATTAGCATAAAATGGGTTAGTGTAAAAGCGAGGGGGTATATTTAATTACAGGTATTAAATATAAAAACAATCATCAAGTAAAATGAATAATTATTTGTAAAATATATGATCTTATGGAATTGATATATAAAATATGGTATATTTTTATATGTAAGATATATTTAACTATCTTATTTATCTAATATAAGGGGGCATTAAAATGAAAAGAAATGTATCAAAAAAATTTATATCTACTCTAGTAGCGGCTACACTAATGTTGGGGTCATTCTCAATGAATGCATATGCTAAGGAACAGAATAATCAATTTGAAGGCAAGGTAAGCATAGGTGATTTCGGGCTATATACTAAAATAGCAGGAAAGGGTAAGATTTCTGTAGTGTTTGATTCAGGTTATGGTGATGGTATAAATACTGATAGTGATCCGAAAAAAGGTTGGGGGGAAATTCAACAGAAAATATCTGAATATGCAAGAACAGTAACATATGATAGAGCGGGGCTTGGAAAAAGTGATGACACTGCTAATAGAGAACCATTAAATGATATAGATAGACAATTATTGATGAATAATAAATTTTCTTCAGTATCTTATGATAGCTCAATATTTAAAAAAGGTAATGGTAAAACAGCCATTGATAAAGCTCGTAACTTACATGCCCTTTTAAAAGCAAAAGGTGTTAAAGCACCCTATCTTTTGGTAGCTCATTCAATAGGTAGCTTTGATGTTGTTGAATTTACAAAATTGTATCCAAAAGAGGTTGCAGGCATAATTATGGTGGATATGATGAATTTCATTAATTCAGATATGCCAGAAATGAAAGAAGTTTTCGTAGGGCAGTTTACTAAGGCAGATGGCACACTTGATGAACAGTTACAAAGTGCACAGCAGGTGTACCAAGCAGGAGATGTACTTAGAAATGTACCACTAACTTACTTATCAGCTGTTGATGAAGGCATGGGTCCAATATATCAAGCAGTTGTAAATGCAGAACAAGAAGATTGGCTTAGGTGCTCTAATTACTCTAAAAGAATACCAGTTCCAAATTCTGGACATTATATATACATAGACCAACCTCAGTACGTAGTAAATGCAATTAAAGACATGATTAATACTATAGAAAATAAAAATTCTCAACACAAGGATAACAATTATTTAGCAATGCAGAAATAGAAGATAGTGTTTTAAAAGCTATGGTAAATTAATAACAACGGATTCCGTTTTGAAGTTCTTTTAATAAAACAACTTGAAAAATAGCATGCTGATTAACCTCATAGTTAGCATGTTATTTTTATGTGTTATTTGGTATGTTAATAATAAAGCTAATTTTAAATTATAAACTGAAATGACTTACCTCTTTCTATAAATAAGAGATAATTATACATGTAAGAATATGCTATAATTATTATTAGCTAAGACGATATCGTATTCTATTGTAAAGTAAAAACTATTTGTACAGCATACAGATAAATAATAATTTAATGGAGGAATTTTATATGTTTGGGAAAGAAAAAAAGGAAAAGAGATTTGTTATTAAAGAAGAACAGTCATTAGGATTTGGTGCAGTATATATCGTTGTTGATACTCAGACAGGAGTTAATTACATAACGACTGTTGGATCTGGTATGAATGGAATGACGCCATTATTAGATTCAGATGGTAAGGTAGTAGTTGATAGATAAATTCTAATTTATAGGATTGAATTAACATAGTTTAGACTCAGTTATTTTGCATCTTTCTTTAAGTCTTCATCAATCGTAAAAGCACGATATATTAATTATATATCAACTATAAATAAATCAATAAATAGGGGTAAATGTGAGAGCATCAAGAATAAGGAAGCTTCGATACGTATACTATCAGGGTTGTATACACTCGTAATACTTGCTAAACAAGAGAATGACATTGTTGCGATAGCAGGAGTGTCGGAGCTCTGTTCAAAATTGTGAAATTGGAAAAAATATTTGGAATATGATTGCTATATTTAAAGGCAAAAATGAAATTATTTTTAACAACAAAAAGAGAATTCAATAAAATGAATTCTCTTTTAATATATATACATATTTAATTTTAAACTAAGTAGAGTATAGTAATTTATTTTAATTTAAGTTATTTTTCTTTGTCTTATCACATATCCTAAAGACCTCTTATTTATAAACTTTTACTACCCTCTAAAAACTCTGAAGATTTAATTTGAAACATTGGACTATCCCCTTTCTATTAGCGATTATTTTATTTTATCTAATGAAGGTTAACAGTTAATTATGCTTCTTTGTTTATGAGATAATAATAACATGGTAATTGGTATTTGTAAAGAACTATTTTTAATTGATAATAAATATTACTAGGTAGAAGGTTGAGCTAGTTAGAGCATATTTATATAATAATATTTTTTGTTCCATTTCTACACAATTCCCATATTGAAGCAGGAGAATTATAATGGTAAGATGGATGTGTTGTAAATTGCAATAGAAACTGGAGGAAAAATTATGACAATAAAATTATTGGCAATAGTCCCATATGAAGGTTTAAGAGAATTGCTTAAAGATGTATGTAGCAAGTATGAAAATATTGTTATGGACATAGAAATTGCGGATTTAAATGGATCAATACCAATTGCTAGAGAAGCTGATAAAAGGGGTTATGATATTATCCTCAGCCGTGGAGGTACTGCAAATATAATACGTGAATACGCTGAAATACCAGTTATTGAAATTCCTGTGTCAGGTTATGATATTCTTCATGTATTAACGTTAATTAAAAATTCAAGTACAAAGATGGCAGCTATAGGATTTAGTAATATATGCAAAGGAACTGAGATTGTTAGAAAATTACTTAATATAGATTTACCAATATATTCACTTAACAAAGAAACAGAAGTAACACAGGTGCTGCAAAAGGCATTTAATGATGGTATACAAATTGTGCTAGGAGATGTTGTTACAGTCAGGGCTGCTAAAGAAATGGGTTACCATGGGATACTTATTACTTCAGGTTATGAATCAGTAAATGAAGCATTTAAAGAAGTGCAGAGGATATATGATATTTTACTTAAAGGAAAAGCTAAGGTAAACCTTTTGGAGAAGTTACTTGAATCAAGTAGTTTAGGTGTAATAGCAGTTGACGGTCAAAATATTATTAGATATACAAACAGTGCAGCGGCAAGGATTTTAGGGGAAGAAACGGTTAAACTTATAGGAGATGTTCTTGCCTATCATGTACCTATTATAGTAAATTTAATTAAAAACATCGTAAATGAGGGTAAGAAAGATGTTAAACAATATATTTATATAAAGAAAAAGCAAGTATACATTAACATAGTATCTTGCCCCGATGAAATTGAGGCACGGTACATAATATCTCTAGTAACTGATGAGTCAAAAATAAAAAATTCGTTAGTACAAATGCCGTCTGGTATTTCAACTTTTGCTCAAATAGTTGGTTCAAGTGTTGCTATAAAAAAATGTATTCAAAAGGCGAAAAAACTTGCGGGTTTAGATGGAAATGTCTGGATTTATGGCGAAAGTGGAAGTGGAAAATGTATGTTTGCCCAGGCGATCCATTCAGAAAGTTCATTTAGAAAAAACTCGTTTTATATTTTGGACTGTAAGCAACTATCTGAGTTAGAACTAGAAAGTGAATTATTTGGAAATGAGAATGTTGTAGGTCTAATACAAAAGGGAGAAAAGGGGACACTTTATCTTAAGGATATTGATGGTATGAAACTTAGTATGCAAGAAAGGATAGTTCTTGAGGTTAACAAAGGTACTTCAATGAGGATAATTGCATCATCTAGTATTCCGTTTGAAAAATCTACCATTAGAGAAGAATTTTCTAAAAAACTTTTTTCTATAATTGGAGAACTATATTTGAAAATACCGTCTATAAAGGAACGTTTAGAAGATATTGAAGAAATTGTTAGAATTAAGATAGCGGATTATAATTCACAGTATGGCAAGCAGATTGTTGGGATGAGAGCTGAGGTAATTAACAAATTGATGAATGAGAGTTGGCCTGGTAATGTGAAAGAACTAATTAATATTATTACAGAAATGCCTGCTGCGTCAGATGGGCCGTATATTGAATTAAGTGAGGTAGATGAAATTCTAAGGAGGCATGAGGAATCTCATAAAAAATTATCGCAAAATACGATGATGGTAGATATAGGTGGTTCTTGGGAAGAAATCGAAAAAAAGATTTTGTGGCATATTTTGCAAGAGGAAGATATGAATCAATCTAGTACTGCGGAAAGGTTAGGAATCAATAGGACAACTATTTGGAGAAAATTAAAGGAATATGATACAACAATGTTGCAAAAATAAACAGTTTTTGCAAAATGCAAATAAGAAACCTAAAAGGTGATATTCACTTTTTAGGTTTCTTTATTTGAACCTAAATATTAGATTGGGAATCAATAGAAAAACTATTTGGAGAAAAAAAAAGGAAATAATAAAACTGTTGCAAAAATAAACAATATTTGTGATTAGAGTTGTTTGTAGTACTGAAAAGTTATATACTACAAATAAGCAGAACAGATATTAAAACAATATGTTGCAAAAACAGACAATTAAATAGCTCGTATAGTAATAAAATTTTCATTACCATTAATAATAGATATTAAAGGGAGGTTTTATAAGAGCTTATTTTAATTCATTTTGGAGGGGTTTTATTATGTTTAAAATTGCAATAATAGCTGATGACTTAACAGGAGCTTCAGATTCAGGTGTTCAGTTTGCTAGAAAAGGTATTGAAACACATGTAATTTTTGATATAAACCTTTTTAGTGATACATCAAATGAAAACGTTGTTATTGTGGTAGATACAGACAGCCGTGCTAGTAAAACAGAGGTTGCTTATAAGAGAGTTAAATGTACTGTAAGTAAACTTCATGATTACGGATTTGATTTTATTTATAAAAAAATAGATTCAACGCTCAGAGGAAATTTGGGATATGAAATTGATGCAATATTAGATTCGACATCTTTTGATTATTCAATAGTAGTTCCAGCTTTTCCAAAACTCGGCAGAACAACGGTTGAGGGTGTTCAATATTTAAATCATGTACCAGTAAGTGAAACTGAAGTTGGCAGGGACCCACGTACACCTGTAAAAGAATCAAATGTAGTTAAACTACTCTCACTTCAAACCAATAGGAAATGTACATTAATAAAACTAGACATTGTTCGTGGAGGTATAGTCAATATAATAAAAAAAATTAATGAAGAAAGAGCACATGAAAATGAAATTTTTATTTTTGATGCTGAAACTGAAGATGATTTAGAAATTATAGCAGCATCTCAATCACATTATGATCCATCTAGAATACTTTGGGTAGGTTCTGCTGGACTTGCAGAGTTCATTCCAAAATACTTTGGGTTTCCTGATGTATTGCCTGAAGTAATGAATATTTCGCCAACTAAAAATCCTGTTATACTTGTTTCAGGAAGTTTATCACAATTAACAAGTAACCAAGTAAATCAGTTTAATAAATTACCACAAGTTGCACAAATTGAGCTTAATGTTCTGGACATTATTCAATCTGATAAAAAGAAGGCAGACGAAATCAAGAGGTGTTTTGATGAAGTGTCAATAGCAACAAAAGAGGGAAAGGACATCAGTCTTTATACATGCTCATTACCTGAATATATTGTTGCTACAAAGTTAAGTGGAAAAGAATTAGGTCTTGATGGAATGGAAGTATCCAATCAAATCTCTAATGCATTAGGAGAAATTATGTCAAAGATATTAAAAGAAATACCTCTTGCAGGAATGATTCTTACCGGAGGTGACACGGCAAAAGCGGTATGTAAATGGAGCGAAATTTGTGGTATTAGCTTAATAAATGAAATTGAGCCGGGTATACCACTCGGAAAACCTATTAATAAATTTGATATGTATGTAGTCACTAAAGCAGGAGCATTTGGAAAATATGATTCATTAATTAAAGCATTAAAGATGTTAAAAGGAGGGGTTTCAATTTGAATAAACCTATTATTGGAATAACTATGGGAGATGCTGCAGGTGTAGGTCCAGAGATCATTATGAAAACACTTAAGTATGAGGAAATTTATGAAAATTGTAGGCCTATTGTTATAGGTGATGCAAAGATGTTAATAAGAGCAAATGAAATTGTTAAATCTAGCCTTGAAGTTAATATAATAACAGATATTAATGATGCCTTGTTTGAGTATGGGAAAGTTGATTGTATAGACCTTAATTTATTGCCTAGTGACCTACCTTTTGGGGAGGTATCTGCATCTGCTGGCAATGCTGCTTTTCAATATTTAAAAAAAGCAATAGAATTTGCAAATGAGGACAAAATAGATGCAATCTGTACTGCACCTCTAAATAAGGAAGCACTTCATAAAGGTGGACATAACTACCCTGGGCATACCGAAATTCTTGCGGAGCTTACAGGAACAAAGGAATTTGCAATGATGTTATCTTCTCCAAAACTTAAAGTAATACATGTTACTACGCATATGGGAATGATTGATGCTGTAAAATCTATTAATAAGGAACGGGTATATAAGGTAATATGTATGGCTGCAGATGTTCTTAAGAAGGCAGGAAATCCAAACCCACGTATAGCTGTTTGTGGTGTTAATCCTCATGCTGGTGAAAATGGACTATTTGGTTATGGAGAAGAAGAAAGAGAAATATTGCCTGCAGTGAAGAGAGCAGAACTTGAAGGGATTATTGTAAATGGACCAATACCTGCAGACACAGTATTCTACAGAACCCTTAAGGGAGAATTTGATATAGTTGTTGTTATGTATCATGATCAAGGACATATTCCAGTTAAGGTTTTGGGATTTGCAAATGGCGTTAATATAACAGTTGGACTACCCAAAATACGTACAAGTGTAGACCATGGAACAGCTTTTGATATTGCAGGTAAAGGAATTGCAGATGAGCGAAGTATGATTGAAGCAATGAGGCAAGCAATTGAATTAGCACCAAAAAATAAATAAACCACATGTTTATTCTGGTTTGAAAGGAGAAATAAAATGTTAAAATTAAACGGTATAATAGCAGCAATGACTACACCTTTAACAATGGAGGAAAAAGTTAATGAACAAGAATTGAGGAATCAGGTTAATAGATTTATTAAGGCTGGTATTCATTCACTATTTTGTTTAGGAACTAATGGAGAATTTTATGCCCTAAGCTTTGAGGAAAAGTTAAAGGTAATTAGTATCGTTGTTGATGAAACAAAAGGTCGAGTTCCTGTTTTAGCAGGTACAGGTTGCATTACTACAAAAGAGACTATTGAACTTACTAAAAAAGCAAAAGAGCTTGGGGTAGATGCAGTTTCAGTTATATCTCCATACTTTGCAGGCTGTTCACAGGAAGTATTATATAACCATTTTAGTACTCTTGCAGATTCAGTAGATATTCCAATTATATTATATAATATACCAGCAAGAACTGGTGTAAATATTGATTATACTACTGTTGCACGATTGGCAAAAATTAAAAATATTGTTGGAATAAAAGATAGTAGTGGAAACTTTGATAATGTACTTCGTTATATTGAAGAAACACCAGAGGATTTCATAGTATTGTCTGGAAATGACTCATTAATTCTATGGACTCTAATGGCAGGTGGAAATGGTGGTATTTCTGGAATATCAAATATATTACCTGAAATTATGGTAAGCATTTATGAAGAATGGAAAAAAGGTGATTTTAAGAAATCTAAGAAAGCACAAGATAGCATTCGTGAAATACGCGATACTTTAAAATTTGGAAATCCAAATTCAATTGTAAAATTTGCAACTAACTTAGTTGGAAACCCAGTTGGACCAGCGAAGGCTCCATTTAATGTGGATAGTAAAAAAATTGAAGTTAAATTATTAAAAGTATTAGAACTTTATAAATAAAAATTTATTCTAATTTCATAGGGAGGCAAAAGATAATGAGTGAAGTTTATTCGATAGGTATGCCAAGAAAAGTTTTTTCAGGGCTTGATAGCATTTTAAAAATAGAAGAAATTATTAAGATGTGTGGAGCAAAAAAAGTAGTCTTAATTACAGATAAGGGTGTTTTTAATGCAGGAATTTTAGAAAAACCATTAGAGGTGCTTAGAAGTTTAAATGTTGAAATCAATATAATTAGTGATGTACCAACAGAGCCTGAAAAAAAGCAAGTTATGCAGATTTTTAAAGAGGCAAATGAATTTAAAGCAGATTTGATTATTGCAATAGGTGGTGGTAGCGTTATGGATACCACAAAGCTAGTTGCAGTTTTAATGAAAAATGAAGGTTATAGAGAAAATATATTAGACACTTCATTAATAATAGAAAATGGTGTTAAAACTGTAATGGTACCTACATCTTCTGGAACAGGAGCAGAAGTAACACCAAATGCTATAGTGATTATTCCAGAAGAAGAACTAAAGGTAGGTATTGTTACAGATAAATTTATTGGTGATTATGTAATCCTTGATCCACAAATGACTAAAAGTTTGCCACCACATATTACTGCTTCTACAGGAATAGATGCATTTTGCCATTGTATTGAATGTTTTATTTCTAAAAAATCAAATCCTATTAGTGATATATTTGCTTTAAAAGGAATTAATCTGATAAGTAAGTATATAAGACGAGCATACATTAACGGTAGTGATATGGAGGCAAGAGAAAATATGCTTTTAGCTGCTTTCTATGGAGGATTAAGCATATCATCCGCAAGCACTGTAGCTGTACATGCATTATCTTATCCTTTAGGTGGAAAATATAGAATTGCTCATGGAGTATCCAATGCTATGCTTTTGCCATATGTAATGGAGTTTAATGCAAATTCAATTTTGGATAAACTTATAATTGTAGCAAATGAAATGGATATAGATGTAGCTGGATTATCAAAAGAAGATATTGGGAAAAAAGTAATTTCTGAAATATACCTATTGGTAAAGGATTTAAAGATCCCATCAGATCTAACAAAGTTTGGGATCACAAAAGAAGACATAGAAACATTAGTTGATGCAGCGGCTAAGGTAACAAGGTTACTTAATAATAATCCAAAAGAAATGACAAGAGATGATATGAAAAATATTTATATGAAATTGTTGTAATTTGAATAAATTAAGAAGGGGTGTCAAAAAATGATTTTTGAAAGTATGAAAAATATGAAAGATTATACTAGCATTAATACTAATTTTAAAGCTGCCTTTAATTTTTTAAAAAATACTGATTTAAATTCACTTAAAGTGGGTAGACATGAAGTTGACGGAGAAAATGTATACGTTTTAGTACAGGAATATACAACACAAAATGCTGATGAAAGACGTTTTGAAGCGCATGTAAGATATATAGATATACAGTATGTTGTTTCTGGAACAGAGATTATTGGATTTATGCCCACTGAATCCCTAGAGATTATGGAAGACAAATTACAAGAAAGAGATGCCGCCTTTTATAAAAACGTTTCAGACTATACTAAACTACAATTTAAAACGGGTGATTATGGAATATTTTTTCCAGAGGATGCTCATAAACCTTGTTGTGCTTTTTTAGAGCCATCACATGTAAAAAAAATCGTTGTTAAAGTTTGTATTAATTAATAAATTTTAATGCAAAAGGGAAGAAGGAGATACAAATGACAACTTTAATGGCTTTTATCATAGGAGTCCTACAAATTACTATACTTGATTTAACATTATCTGGTGACAATATTGGGGTTATAGCATTAGCAACAAAAAACCTATCGCCTAAATTTGCGAAGAAAGCTAGTTTTATAGGAATAGCAGGAGCTATAGGATTAAGAGTATTATTTGCATGTATCATTACCCAAATAATGGCTATACAGTGGTTGCCGATTAAGTTAGTTGGTGGACTTGTTTTAGTAAAAATAACATGGGACTTTATTAAGCCAGAGTCTAAAGAAGCAGAGTGTAATGTAAAAAAAGCAGATAATTTTTGGGGAGCTGTAGCTGTAATAATTATTGCTGACATTAGTATGAGTCTTGATAATGTAATTGCAATAGCAAGTGCAGCAGATGGCAATGTTTTATTAATTGTTATCGGTATTTTGATAAACATACCAATAATTTTTTACGGAAGTCAATTTGTTGCAAACTTAATGAAAGATCACCCTATTGTTATATTCATAGGTGGTGCAATACTCGCTCACACCTCATTTAAAATGATACTTGAGGATAATATAACTATAAAATACTTAAGCCTTCCACATGTGATTTCGGGGATAATACCTTGGGTTTTTGCTATGGCTATAATGTTGTATGGATACATAGTAATAAAAAAAGGGAAAACACCCTATGGGGTAGAGTTTTAACAAATGTCTAAAAATTTATAAATTAGGAGGACAACAATATGCAATATGCAAAGTTACATGAACTGACTTGGGATGGTACTATTTACCAGAATGGTGACATGGGAATGTTGGAGGCGCTGCTGCCAACCGGCGGATACCCAACCGCACATTCACCGGCAATGGTTGAACTGCCTAATGGCGACCTATTATGCTGCTGGTTCGCAGGCACCTACGAGGGCAGCGCAGATATCCACATCATCTGCTCTATCCTGCCTAAGGATGCACCGGCCTGGTTGTCACCAGTCGATATCTCTAGCGACTCCACCCGCAGTGAGCAGAATCCTTCCTTGTTTTACGGCCCTGATAATGCAGTTTGGGCCATGTATACAGCTCAGCTAGACCGTCAGGAGGGAAAGGACAACATGCAGTACACATCCGTGGTTCGTTGCCAAAAGAGCACCGATGGTGGCAAGACATGGGGATCCTATGAGACAATTTTTCCAGAGGAGGGCACCTTCTGTCGCCAGCCGATTCAGATCCTGTCCAACGGACGTTGGATTTTTTCAAACTGGTTGTGCACCGATTCGGTGGACGGGTTGTCCGGTGATCCAACTGCCTTCCGCATCTCGGACGACGAGGGAAAGACCTGGCGAATGGTTATGATGCAAAAGAGTAATGGTCATGTTCATGCTAACGTGGTAGAGCTTGAAAACGGACATCTGGTTGCTTTTATGCGTAACCGTGAGGCTTATCGCATTCACCGTAGTGAGTCCTTTGACTGGGGCGAAACCTGGAGCGAGCCAGTAATGACTCCACTCCCAAACAACAATTCCAGCATCAGCGCGCTAAGGTTGCAGAGCGGTCGCATCGCCATTGCGTACAACCCAACCTGTACACCTGATCCTCATCCTGGCAAGGCTGCTTGGCCTGGTCTACGTTGCCCGGTGGCGGTGGCTCTTTCTGAGGACGGCGGTCTGACTTTCCCTATTATTCGCTGGATGGAGAGAGGTGAGGGATTCATGGGTGATGAGAACAAGACCAACAATCGTCAGTACGAGTACCCATATCTTATGCAATCAGCCGATGGAGCACTACATCTTACTTACGCGTCTCACACCCGCCTTGGAGTGAAATATGTTCGCTTTACTGAGCAGGACGTGTTGGGTAAAAAGCGTGAGGGGGTGGGACTCTATAACCCCACAGCGGCCCAGAGTCGCTAAGATAACAAGGAAGATTCGGAAATACTTAAAACCTATAATATAAAAATGCCCCCTGTCGTATATGGTGGAGAAAACTCCATGGAGAACATGACCTCCATCCTGAAGATAAGAAAAATTAAGGGGGTGGCCATGTTTACCGACAATGGAATCGATGGTTGCGGCCTGTTCTCACTTACAGAGGATGCAAGAAATCTGTACTTAGAAATCCTATAAATTATTATGCAAATAGAAAAGGAGAGAGTTATTATGAAGAATGTTGAATTAAAAGGTATTATCACACCAATTCTAACCCCTATGAATCCCGATGAATCGATCAATTTGAAGGAGCTGCGTAACCAAATTGAACGCATGTTGGAAGGCGGCGTCCATGGTCTGTTCCCATTCGGAACCAACGGCGAAGGTTACATCCTAAGCGAAAATGAAAAAATTCAGGTTCTTGAGACTACTATCGACCAAGTGAAAGGTCGTGTTCCGGTGTACGCAGGTACCGGCTGCATTTCCACGGCTGATACCATTCGTATTAGCAAGAAGGCACAGGAGATTGGCGCCGACGTTCTATCCATTATCACTCCTAGCTTCGCTCTTGCTTCACAAAAAGAGCTTTACGACCACTACGTGGAAATTGCTAAGCATGTAGATATTCCAATCGTGCTGTACAACATCCCTGCACGCACAGGCAACAAATTGCTGCCTGAAACCGTTGCAAAGTTGGCTAAAGATGTAGACATCATCATGGGTGCCAAAGACTCCAGCGGTGACTGGGACAACCTACTTGCCTACATTAACCTTACAAAGGACATAGACAAAGACTTCCGTGTTTTGTCCGGAAACGATGCGCTAATTCTACCTTGCCTAGAGGCAGGCGGTGCGGGCGGCATCGCAGGATGTTCCAATGTATATCCTCATGTTATGGCATCTATTTATGAACTGTTCAAGGCTGGTAAGCTCGAAGAGGCTAAAGTCGCTCAGGACTCCATCGCCTCCTTCCGTGCCGTATTCAAATATGGCAACCCTAACACTGTTGTTAAAAAGGCTGTTTCTCTGCTTGGTTATCCTGTAGGCGACTGCCGCCGTCCATTCAACTACCTATGCGACGAAGGTATTGACGCACTAAAACAAGTTTTGAAGGAAAACGCTTACAAAGGGATGCGTTAATATGAGTATGCTTGAATTGATATAAGGTCCCCAACTGCAAAAAATAATTCTATATAAAAGAGAGGAGATCATACAAATGACTATTCCAATGATTATTGCCCTAGTTATCACTGTAGGCATGGTTATTTTAATCATGATAGACAAACTTCCATTCGGTGCACCTCCAATTCTTGCATGTTTACTAATGGTTATTTTTGGCGTAACCAATATCAAGACTGCTTTCGGAGGTTTTTCTAATGCTACTATTATTATGCTTGCTTCTTTCATGGCAATCGTGGCTGCTCTAGAAAAAACTAACCTTATTGGTGCATTCAGAAGAATAGTTTTGAATATGGCTAATAAAGGTGGATTTAAGGCATATATAATGTTATTTATTATAGTTATGTTAGCTAGCAGTATATTCGGCACAGGCTCAACTGCATTTTATATTCTTACTTTAGGTATATTATCTACTATACAGTATACTGACAAGTTACCACGTGGTAAAGTTATTGCTGCTGCCGGTTTCGCATGTAACCATCCACTAATTCCTATAAATGTTACATTACAATATGGTATTGTTATTGCTGTTTTAGAAGCTGCTGGTTCAACTGTTATTAAAGTTAACTTAGTGAAATTCTCTATTGTAAACTTAATACTTTCATTAGCTTATATAGCATGGGCTTTAATTGGTTATAAAGTTCTACCTAACAAAAACGTTGACGATACAGAAAATGGAGATGGTAAGGCGGCGCAAGAAATAGTCTACGATTTACCTAAATGGAAAGAATATACAACATATGCAGCCTTTTTAGCGGCTGTTGTTGGTATGATTCTTCAAAGTAAAATTGGCGATGCAGCATATATGATTCCAGGTTTATCTGCAGCTCTAGTTTTAGTTATCAATGTTTTGAATTTCGATGAAATTCGTAACAACATCGGTGCTCCAATTATTTTGATGTCTGCTGGTGTTATCGGTGTTGCAGATGCTCTTGGAAGTACAGGCTTAACTGCTTTAGTTGGTAAAACTGTAGCTAGTATGCTTGGTACTAACGTTAATGCTTTCGTACTAATCTTTGTTTTCTGTATGCTAACAAGTCTACTTGCAACCCTTACAGGATCCACTATAGGTACTGTATATGTATTTGCACCTATGGCTATTTCTACTTGCATGAGCTTGGGTCTAAATCCGACTGCTGCAGCTGCTGCAATCGTACTTTCAGGTTGGAACGGCCATTTCTTACCAATTGATGGTTTGCCAGCTATGGTAATGGGAATTGGTAAGTACAAGCTAACAGAATTTTGGAAATACACAATTCCAATGTACTTCATCCGTTTGATTGCTTTGACTGTCGCATCTGTATTGATATTCCCACTGTAAGCTCTAAAATCACTTATTCTAGATAGCTTAAATGAATGGTAATATTTTGATCCATTTAAGCCCTTAATGCATAAGAAGGATCTATGCCAGAGGCTATTTAAGCCGTGTCATTGTGAGCTTTAAGCAAACGCCAACAAAAACAAAGCACACGCAGGCAGGTGATTGTCACAGTCTGGGTGTGCTTTGTTTTGCTACATGTGCAGCAAATGGAAAACAATATGAGATGTTTTTCTATATTTCAACAAAGGCAAACACATATACCCCTGCGAAGACAATTTATGTTTGTGCGCCCGACAAAGACGCTCATTCATATGAATCCGTCGAAAAATTTGCAAAGGAATCAAGATGGCTTGAGCTAGCAGAAGATGATGGTGCAGTTCTTGTCATGCCTGTTGCAAAAAATGGTTGGCAGGCACTAAAACCCACACTTATAGAGGAATTATATGATGAAACCAGGAAAAATTTCAGATCAAAAAATGGTGACAGTATACCAGGACGAAATGGATTTGTCTGGTGTTGGGAAACTCTTATTTATTTGGTGGGCTATGGGGAAGGCGCAGTTTTTGCAGGAAATGTTACTGTTACAAGCCCAAACCGTTTTGCAGGTGTTGCTCTTGTAGGCGGTGTTCCATGCGACTATACAGCCCAGTCGAACCCTTCCAGCCATTGGCTTGTCCACAATGTAAGCCCTGACTATAATATGAGAAATCATGATATTCCAGTTTGCCTCTGGATGTTCGGACCAAACGAGAATTTTGTAAAAGAGGCCCTTGCATATTTTTCTGAGAGTAACCAAATAGCTGCTCCTGCCGAACTAAAAGAATATGAGGGCATAAGCACAAAACTTTATAAAAATTCAAGAGAGGAAGCTGCTCAAATCAGAGTTTCAGTGGGGAACTTTTCGGCTACTCCAGTACTCGCTAAGACAATTATGAATCAATTTTTCAACAAATTTATTCTCTGGAAAAATTCTCCGGATGGCACTTTGAAACCATACCTTAACAAGTCTGCATTTTACGACTCCGATCGCTATGCACATGATTCGGTAATGATGAACGATATTAAGTACGAATTTTCTACCTATCTTCCTGAGGGAATGAACTATAAAGACGCTGCAGGTCTTCATGTTGTTTTCAGCGTTCACGGCAGAGGGGAGCCATCTTGGATTTTTTCAACCAAGAACGCCTGGGATAGACTTGCGGATGAGACCAAGGAATTTATCCTCGTTCTTCCTGATTCACCCCAAAACATATGGCTGTTTGATCGAGATGGTGAAGTATTCCAGCATATTATCGATAAGCTATATGAAATCTATTCAATTGACAAATCCAGAGTATATCTTACCGGATTTTCTAATGGTGGCATGATAACACGTCAGGTAGGAAATCACTATCCAGAACTTTTTGCTGCAATTTCTCCGTGGAACGCGCCTTTTGCCGACAGTTTTGAAGAGATATTATTGAGTGGCTATGAGCTCCCATGTTTCATCTGTGCCGGCGATAATGACGATAAAGTACCCTTATGGGACGATCTAGACAGTTTGCTGGAGAATATGCTCAAAATAAACAATTGTAGCATTAGAGAAGCCGGAATCCGTAGCCCTATGAAATTTATCCCTGACGATGTGCACAACGGTGAGAACCACTACACACAAGAAAACAAATACACAGATGGCGAACGTTTCCAGACTTTTTTATACAATAACTCTTACGGCCAGGCAAGAGTTTGCTTTACACTCATGAAAAACATGCCTCACGGTGCCGTGTATGATGAAAGCCGCGCTACATGGGCATTCATGAAGCGCTTTAGCCGTCCTGAGGGCTCAAAAAAAGTTGTTAATGCTGAGTTTAAATCCTGAAGTGTTGATGCTATTTTAATTTCTTATTCGTACAGGAAAAATTAATATGAATGCCGATTCAGTACTTTCAACACTTATAATTAGCGGATTAATAGTACAGTTCATCAGTTACTTATTTTACAAATTTAAATACTAATAACTGGGGTGCAGGTATATTTTAGCGGAAAATATACTCTAAGCTCCAGACTATTCCCATTAATACCAACAAACCTGCATTAATGGAGCTATAATTTCTAAAAACTAGTAAAACAAACGAACGTATTATGAGTTTGGACTAAAACATTACATTAAAATTATGAAGTTAATTTAAATTAGTTTTAACTCCTTTGATAATCAAGTACTATCAAGGATTAAGAGTCGATTACCTAATGTAATAACGTTCTCTTATAAAATTGACATAATCATCTGTTTTAATGAACTGCTTAAACTGGAATTTATGGTTCTAATTCCTTAAATAAAAAGCGTAATGACATTACTGTTTTAGATATTTTATATTTACTTTCTAAAGATACTAGCTTAGGATTTTCCACTAAATAAATAACTTCTTTTTCACTAACTCCAGACATTATTGCAATTGTTTCTGCCGAAATACTATGATATTCTAATAACACTTGCAAAAATGCTCCAATTTTAAAATCAGCATCATCTTTTCCACTAAGTTCAATCATAGAAATTAAATTAGACATTTTAGAAAAGTCTTTAGAATTTTCAAACAATTTTTTTTCATCTTGACTTAAAATAACTTCTTTTTTTACATCTAATAGTTTTGAAAGCACATCTACACTAAATTTGTATTTTTCAATCAATAGTTGCAACTCTTCCATCACATCTTTTTTAGTTATCATTTTCACATTTTCCATATTGATCACCTTTCTTATAAAATAAATTACTATTTATTAAATTGTTTTACATCATTCATGTGTCGCATAATTAGAATATGTCGTCACAAGTACCCCCTCGTAAAATGATGCTGGGGTTGATATATTTAGCTTATACTAATATTCTGAATGTAACACAATACCAATTGAGTTACATTCACTTTGTGTCTATAGGTCATTGTTTAATTATTAAAGTTCTTATTTTTCATTTGAACGCACGAAATATGATAATTGCATTTTACTGTTTTCATTTAATTTTTTATATATATTTTGTACGTGATTATCAACAGTTTTAGATGATATAAAAAGTTTTTCAGCAATTTGTTTATATGTTAATCCTTTAATGATAAGTTCTATAATTTCGCTTTGCTTTTCTGTAATATCATATTTTTGCTTAAAGTAATCTGTAAGTTTATTATTAGCGATAAATGAGGGTGTATTAAAATATTTTAAAACAAATATAAGATTAAAGATATTTATTGTTAAAAAATAAGAAGGTAGTGCTGCCATTTTTAATAGCTCTATGTTTTTAATAAGTTGAATATAGGGTCTATATGATTCAATCATTATAAAAGGTAGAAATATTATGGTTATTAAAACAAAAGATTTTATAGCTTGTTTTAAATCTTTATTTACAACCTGTTTATAGTTTTTAAGTCCAACATAGAGTTCATATATAATTACTGAAATAATGGAAGCATGTATTATAAATTTAAAAATATAGTGTGTTTCAAATAAATAATATATAGCTATTCCTATAAATTGAAATGTAAAAACAGAAAAAAATATTTTCTTTTTTAGGTTTGTTATTTCTAGACCGAAAAGATAATTTATAAAGAATATCCCTAATAAAGAGCTAAATGATGTACCAACAAAATCTAAAAATTTAGATAGGTATGGTATAAATGAGCTTACTTGAGCTACATACTTTGAGTACAGTCCTAATGCTATTGAATTCTGAATAGCAAAAAAAGAAAGATTCAATGCTATAAAAAACTTTAGAGCTTTCTTTTTATTACTACTGTATATGAAATAGGAAATTGAAATAGATGATACACCTGCAAATAATGAAATAATATAAAACAATGAAATAATGTCTTTCATAATGACACCTGTCCTTTCATACCTTTTACTTTGAAAAAAAGATTTAGCTCATTCAATAGAATAAATCTGCATATACAATATTTAGTATAAAACAGATAGGTCTATCTTACAATATCTTTAAATACGAGCAGCAGTAGGACAGAAACCAATATTTAGGGATATAAATACGATAAAAAATCGTGAAATTTAGAATCTATTAAGGATAGGGAGTATTCCCTATTCTTATTTTTTACGAAATTAAGGGGGGTTTTACCTATAGACTCTTGTTTTTTTTGATGCTTTAATTATTTACGAAGGTACATGCTTATATGATTAAAAAATAAAATACAAGGGAGCTATTATATGAATTTAAGAAAGAGCATTAGTTTTTTATCTTTTATTTTATTGCCAATTACATTGAACTACTTTGCACCGGTTTTGATAGTACAGGCAAGTTTTGAAAAAACATTTACAATTATGCATATTATATTTCTATTAATGATTTTGTCTGCAATATTCTTTGGAGGATCATGGTGTAGTTATATATGTCCATTTGGTGCATTACAAGAATTAGTTCCTACTACTAAGCCAAAACATAAATTACCTAATTTAAAATGGTTAACAGGAGGTGTTTTTTTAACATTAATAATAGCGCCACTAATAATGCATGGTTTCCAAAAAGTAATATTACCTTATCATATGGTAGATACTAAGGTTTCAGTATCTAGCTTTCATGACTTAATTCGGTATTATATAATAACTATATCTATTGTTTTAATAACAATAGTGTTAGGTAAAAGAACTTGGTGCCAATATATCTGTCCTATGTATATATTTAATTATATTGGAATGAATATTGGAAGGCTTTTAAAATTACCTTCTTTGAAAATAACATGCAAAAGTGAAAAATGTACTCAGTGCAAAAAGTGTACTAACAACTGTTTGATGGGTATTGAGGTAGCTGATATGGTGAAAACTAATAATTGGAATACGAAGGAATGTATCCAATGTGGTGAATGTTTAAATGTATGCAAATGTGATGTGTTGAAAAGGAAATGGAAAAAGTAAGGTTGTATAATAATAAATGGTTTAAGTTATAACCGATACAGTGAACCGTATCATAAGTAAATGCGAACATAATTAGATATGGGTTTACTTTATTAAGCGCGTATTGATATTCTTAAAGTAACACAATAGTAATTGAGTTACTTTCACTTTGGGTCTATTGCCTATTCCTTAAAAATTTCAGTTTCAATTTTTAATGAAAACGCGAGCTTTATTATGTATGGTCCTAAGGCTTTTACCATAAGTGGTAATTGATAAGGTAATGCTCAGGTGTCCTTTTTAACGTATTAAAATTATCTCAGTTGTATATTACTGATATTATTTTTTAAAGAATTCCATTCCAAGTTCCAGATCACTTTTTCCCATTACCTTTTCTATAGTTCCATTTTTAAGTTCAGCTGCTAGAGCTAAAATATTAGTTATAACTTTACTAAGTTCTTGGAGCTGCACTTGAGATTTAGAAAGGTTCGTTTCAAGTGTAGTTGTTAAGGTTCCTTCATTATGCCATTTGGATATTTGATTCTCATATAAACATATGAAATCTAATTGCTCTGAAAATACTTTAATAACACTTTCTACTATTTCATCATTCAAAACATATGGTTTAGATTGCGCCTTCAAAAGATTTTCATATTGATTTTTAGCTTCTTCTAGTTGACCAGATATCATTGTAGACATCATAGGTAGCATACTGATAGGGTGCCAATTTTGTTGCTGTTTCTCCATAAATTTAATCCTTTCAAGTGCTATGTTTTTTATAAGATAGTACCACAAAAATGATATATTCAAAAACTTAATTGCTTAATAATCTATATAAACCATTACATTTAACATATAAATGTAATGGTTTATGGAAAATCGTGTATTCAGTTATGACGTAGTATAAGAATATTATAAAACTTCATGTATTATAAACTAACATTAACTATCTCTTTGCTTTTCCTGAACTATGTTCTATACAAATTTTTATTACCCTAGTTGCTTTACTTGCCCTCTTAATATACTCTTTTCCTTGTTCAATAAAATCTGGCGAATACTTACTTAACGTTTCTAAAAGAGCCATATTTTTTTCATCATCAAAAACTTCACTTGCTCTTCCAAATACAATTATACTCTCATATTTTGTACTAAACTCGTCAGGTAAAACACAAGTTTTTCCAACTACGCAAAAAGATACTTTATCGTTATTTAATATATTATCTAATTTATGTCCTTTAATAGCACCATGAAAATATATTGAATCATTAGAAAAAATATAACTTATTGGTACACCATAAGGATAACCATTTTCACTTATAGTTGATAGAATACCGCAACTATTATTTTTTAAGATTTCAATAACCTCATCATTTTTGAGTTCTCTATCTTTTCTTCGCATTTCTCTAAACATAATAATCACTCCTTATTGAGAATACAATGCCATTTAATTTTCATAATGCTCCTTTCAATTATAAATTTTTCAAACATGTACGCATTATTTTACGATGTCGTCTTAATTAATAGTAATTATAGCATGCTTTTATATGAATAATCATTTTTTATTTGTAAAACTTGGTAAATTATTTTTCTTCATATTACTATGGGCTTGTTAATATTACAACTTGTTCATGACCCCCAGGGGATTTTATGGATTTGCTTAAAAATAATTAGGAAGGTAATATAAATGAAACAAGAGAGGCCATATGGCATCCCTTATGAACATTTAGAAATAAACATTAATGTCTTGTAAGCATACTTATTTCCTTCGTTTAAAGACTGCGACAATTTCTCTACATTTTCCACCATCTTGAGTAGTTGAGAAACACGACACTAATTCCCAACCTTGTTCTCCAAAGCTATTAAGTTCACTATCAAAATGACTTGTATCTAGTATCCCGCCCATAAACCCTTTTGATTCAACTTTAATACTGGTATATTCCCACTTCTCCAAAACATTCACCTCAATTCACATATTTTATTTTAGTTAATACAAAACCTAAACTCAATATTGTAAAATTGTTTTCTAATTTAATTATACAGCTTATTTATATAACTATTCTATCATGTTATCATCTGCTATAAAATCTACATCAACATTCTTCGCGCGAAGTTTATTAATATAAACCACTGCACACCTAAAAGTCCTTTTATTCTTTGGATTTTCTTGTCTCACTGAAAAATTCACAGGCTTATTGTAGCATTTACAATATTGCATATTACTTAATTGTTTTTTGAAACTAGTCAGTGGCAACACTTCATGAGTTACATTATGCTCTCTACAGTATTTCACAAACCTATCGTAAAAGCATGTATAATTAAGGCGAAGCACAAAATCTCCATCTAAATCAAGAACTGCATCATAGTCGATATTTCTTAAAAGTTCATTATTAGCTGCCATACGATTCATGGTTTCGAAATTTTGTTCTATAACTGTTTTATTCGATGTTCCTCCATCTAACAAGTCCTCATAAGCCCCTCTTTCTATTGATGAAATAATTTCTTTCATAGTAAAACCTGTGCACTCCTCCATATTCAAATCTAAATCATCAAATACCTTCTTAAGTAAAGCTATACCAATCATACAGTTAGCTAGAGAGTTTTTAACTCTGTCATTTTTAATATCATTACCAATCGCTTTTTCAAAAATTGAACTATGAACTTCTTTGATTTTTTTCTCTTCCATTTTTAGGCCCTCCTTCAAAAGACTCGCTCCGAGTTTATTAAGTAAAATAGAATTTCCCTTTAATTTTTCTAGACTTTCTTTGGTTACCTCATCAAAATAGGAAGTCGCAAATATAACTCTAAGGCTTCTTCCCACATTAGCCGTTTCCTCAATACCTACTTCTCCAGATAAAATAACTGAAGCCCTGGGAATAAAACTTCTATTTTTATCTAGGGTGGCTACTCCTTTTATTCCTTTGTAGTTATCATAGGAATTTCTCATAACTCCTGATATTAAATCCACTTTATTTTTGCCTATTATATGAGGCTTGTACTCTTCTAAAATAAGAGGTATAAAATTACTGCTACTGGCGGTTTTGTTTAAGGCAAAGTCTGTACACTGCGCAGCATTTAATATTCCGTCTTCCATGCACAATATAGGTGTAATAATATATTTTACAGCGCTACTTTTACCACTACTACTTTCACCTTCTATTAAAAGATGGTTATATTGAATTCTACTCCGTTTAAGCTTTTCTTTCAGAAACAAACCACATACATAACCTAATATGGCAGCAGTATTTTTAAGAATACTAAATTTAAATAAATATGGTGCAACTTCTAAAAGCTCTTCTTTTGTAATAACATCATTCTTTAGAATGTTAGTATTAAGCTCTGCATATTGATTTTGCATAGCTATATCTAAAGTGGCGACTCCAGCAGAATTTAAGGCACCATGCTCAGTCACGAAGCACCACTGATTGTTAATTTTATGAAAACCACTGTAGGTAACGCCCTTCCTTATATCACTAGTTTTACTTGAAATAATAAATCTTATATATTGGAGGTCCTCAACCCTTCCTATATAAAAAGTCTTAAAGCTGTTTAGTGCTCTTCTAAAAGATAATACATCATCAAAATCGGAGGTTTTAAATGTCTTCTCGCCTATAACACCTTCCTGGGTAACAATATGACCTATAATATGAGTATCACCTTCATTTTCAATATAATATTTTGGATCAATAATAAAATTAGAGATATTAATTATCTGTTTTTTATAATATTTATAGTAACAAAATTCATCTTCATAAATATTTCCTATAGGTTTATTCTGCACGGAGGCGTTTTCTACTGTTTCACCTGTTTTATTAACCAAAGTTATTAAATCGTCTAGAGTACCTCCATTTCCCATCCAATCTACAATATCTTCTTTAGGTTTTAGACCTGGAAGTTCTATTATTTTTATAGATTTGACTACATTCTTTATAACACTTAGAACATCATTTGCATAAGCTTTGCCACTTTCATCATTATCAGGCAAAATTACTATATTAGCTCCCTTTAAAGAAGCAACATAATCTGTACTATAAGCTGAAAACCCTCTAGCTCCAAAAGCGGTTGTAGTTCCAACTTGTCCTAATTTGAAAATCTCATCCACGCATTTTTCTCCTTCTACAAAGAAAATAGTTTTATCATTTTTAATGCCCTCTAAAACCTTTGGTAGCCTATAAATAACATGTCTCGCAGTCTTTATTCCAAAGCTCCAACTACTATTATCTTTAGCATAAGCCATGAAATCCTTCTTTCTTTTGCCATTATCCATCCACTCTCTTCTACAAATCTTATATAATATATTTCCAAGTTCATCTTCATAATAATAATTAGCTGTAATCTTTTTTTGATAATTAAAACTTTGTTTCGTCTGAAAGTCACGTTTTGTAGAAGGCTTAGGGTCATCGGTTTCAATCTCAACATTATATTTTGCACTTAAAAATTTCATCCCATTGTGGAATCCATCTATGCCCTCGTTATACTGGGCTGCACTCAAAATATCACCTTTAGCTCCACAACTAAAACAAATCCAATACCTTCCATGACTTCCTGGCACAATGGCTGCACTTGGATCCTCATCCTTATTGTTATGTGCACTTTTATTAAAACAGGTAAATTTTCTGTTTTTATTTTTGTTGCTATGTTCCATTACGTAATCTTTTAAATGATCCTGTATCTCACTAATACATCTTTGCGTAATTTTGCTAATCATAAATAACCCCCTAATTACTTTTGTGCGGCTTAGATCACTAAGCATTATCTCTAGAATAAATCCCTGGAAAATAACAAGAATTGTGAATGCATTACACTTTCAGTAAATATATATGCTCTTGTGAGGGATATTTACAAAAAAATAAAAAATTATTACTAATTATTTTTAAAAATAGTAATATTGTAAATAAATATGAGATATGTAATTAGCTTAGCTCATTGATTTATAAGGCTTTATAAGTGATTTACTTATTGAATTACAAATTTATCAGGGTGGGTATCCACTAGTGTAGAGTTTTAAAAGTTCAGATTTAAATCGTAAAGACAATTTTTGCATTTATATAATAAGGTGTTTTTGTTTTTTTGTAATATATATATATAGTTATAGTTTAATCTAGATATCTTAAGGGATCGAGATGATTACAAGAGGTGGTAATAAATTGAAATAAATTGTAATGGTAGAGTGATTTATAGTGCTTCTGAATTCTTTTGTTACTAAGAAGAAAAAAATTATATAATAAGGAATGCATTCACGGTATCATTTTACTGTAATAAGAGTAGTGTAAATGAAAAATTAATATGATATAATTAAATTAATCAGTGAATTATAGAATTACAAGGAAGTGAATAGTTTTGACAAAAAAACATGATTTTGATGCGGCATGGAAATCCATATTGGAAGCATTTGAAGTAGAAATAGTAGAATTGCTTTTCCCAGAAATATTTAATAAAATAAATTGGGAACTTGGAACAGAATCATTAGATAAAGATTTAAAAGAAATTCAAAAGGATATATTTGATAAGGATAGTACAGAAAATATAATATCGGATAAAATAATAAAAGTGAGATTAAAAAATAAAGGAAGTAAGATATTATTTATTCACGTAGAGGTACAAAGTTTGAGGGGGTGCATTTAAAATGACAATAGATGACATTAGAAAATTGCACTATAAGGAAGAAGGTAGAGAAGAAGGCGAAATGAAAAAGGCTGTAGAAATAGCAAAGAAGCTTTTACGCAAAGGGGTATCTATAGATATAGTTGTAGAAAGTACTGAACTAACAATGGAAGAAGTAGAAAGTATTAATAAGGAATTATTTAACTGAAAATAATTTCTTTAGGCATTTTATATTAATAAAAAAGGTATAGCAAAATCAATTTTGCTATACCTTTTCGGTTACAAGTTACTATAATTTTTAACAACAAAAAGGGAATTCAATAAAATGAATTCCCTTTTAATATATATACATATTTAATTTTAAACTAAGTAGAGTATAGTAATTTATTTTAATATAAGTTATTTTTCTTTGTCTTATCACATATCATAAAGACCTCTTATTTATAAACTTTTACTACCCTCTAAAAACTCTGAAGATTTAATTTTGTGCAATGGACTATCCCCTTTCTATTAGCGATTATTTTACTTTATCTAATGAAGGTTAACAGTTAATTATGCTTCTTTGTTTATGAACTAATAATAACACGGTAATTGGTATTTGTAAAGACTTATTTTTAATTAATAATAAATATTGATAAATGTAAAATTAAAAGATAAATATGGTATAATACCATTAAATTAGATGACACTGTATTATGTAATTAGCTTAGTTCATTGATTTATAAGGCTTTATAAGTGAGTTACTTATTGGATTACAAATTTATCATGGGGGGGTATTCACTATTGTAGAGTTTTAAATTTCAAAAATTATTTATAAAGACAATTTTTATACTTATATTAATAAGGTGTTTTTGTTTTTTTGTAATATATATATTTTTTTATGTTTCAATGTAGATATCTTAAGGGTTTGCGATAATTACAAGAGGAGGTAACAAATTGTAACAGAACGGTAATTAGTAGCAAATTAACATTGCATATAAAATTTCATTATTATCATTTTCAATAATAGCTGCTACAACTTTTATTAGTTTTTTCATTTAAAATAGCTAATGGAGTAAGATATAATATATTTAAGATAATTTAATTGATGCGTAAAAAATAAGGAGGAATAAATCTCCTCCTTAAAATGTTAATATTAATTTTAACTCAATTTAAACATTAACTTATAGCTTTGTTAAAGCGTATCTCCTTATTCAGATATTATAAAAACTAAACTTTATTTTCTTATAACGGTCCCGACAATCGTGTTACTTTTGATATTCACTAGCTTCTTTACATTTCCAAGGGTAGGTTCATTCTTTGATTTGAAAGTAACTGAATAGACTTCCTTTGCTATAGCGCCACTATCTTTAGGTTGAAATTCAGAAATATCTTTCTCAGTCAAATTCTTTTCTATCTTTCCATCTTTCCAAGTTCCAACAATTTCATTTTGTTCTGATTTTGAGAGTTGTGTCCATACAATTTCTCTAACATCCTTTGTCTTAATGGCTGAACTATCTTTATTTCCGCAACCAACCATTGCACTTAAAATAATCAACATTAATATTAAAGGTATAATTCTTATAGATTTTTTCATAAACGTTTAGTCTCCCTCTTTTATATATTAGACGTAAAGGTGTGTTAAAAAGTTTCAACTAATATAAATAACCTTTTTAAACTTATTATGGTTTAATTGTGTCCATATTTAATTATATATCATTTATAGATGATGATTCAAATATTAAACATAATTACTTATAAATTACTTATTTCGTTTTAGACTCCTTTAATCTTGTATCATAAATCGAGATACATGGTTTTCTCCATTTAAGTAAATAACAAAACACAGGTAATAGCTTACCTGTGCTTTGTTATTTGAAAAACAGATTATTAACTTAGTAATTTACTGCGATTTTTTATCACCTAGACTTTCTAGCGTCTTCTTCCACCAACAAAATCAAAAATAAATATAATTACAGCGATGACAAGCAACGTGTGTATCATGCCCCCACCAATATTAAGTACAAATCCCAATAACCATAAAATTATCATTATTCCTACTATCGTTCTTAAAAGTCCCATATATATCACCTCCTTGTAAATAATATTTTAAGCATTTCAATCTCAAAATCTAATAAAATATTAAATTATCTTCTTATTGGATTAATTTGTTACACAGAATTGCATTGGGCCATCAGGATATTGCCATAGAAAATATACAAACAGAATGTTATAATTATAGCATGACTAATTAACGTTATAAGCTATCATTTGCGACATAATACGACAAATGTATTAAGATAATGGTTTTATTTTATTCCAATAATTAAGGAGAATTGTAGGATATGTATAAATTTAAATTTAAACTGAAAGCAGTGAGGAAACTCAAATGTATGACCCAAAAGAGATTGGCATATTTATCAAATTTATCACAAAGCCATATTAGCGAGTTAGAAACAGATAAACAAAGCCCTACATTAAAAACCGTGGAAAACTTAGCGGATGCACTAAAAACACATCCAGATAAATTATTAGAGGTAGATACAAATCATTAATAGAAAAGGGGATTCAATAAAATGAATTCCCTTTTAATATATATACATATTTAATTTTAAACTAAGTAGAGTATAGTAATTTATTTTAATATAAGTTATTTTTCTTTGTCTAATCATAAGGATCTTAAAATATTTGCTAGTGAAGAAATTTTTAGATGTGAGGCAGTTGAATTAATGGTCAAGCTTAAATTATATCCCGAAGTTATGTGGAGAAGGATTATTGCTCCTATAAATATTACATTTAACTAACTTCATAAAATACTTCAAATCGCTTTTGATTGGAAAAACCATCATCTGCACCAATTTAATATTTTTGATGCGTCAGGTAAATGTGTCTTAAATACTATTAGTGAATCTGAAGAGGTTTATGAATCGATTGATCAATGCGAAATACTATAAATTAATAGATAAAATAATATTGAGACATGAGATGAGGTAAGAGAATGGAATATAACATTAAAGAAGTTTCTGAGATACTTAATGTTTCGAGAGAAATGATTCGGTACTATGAGAAAAAAGGCATGATATGCCCAAAGCGGAAAGAGGCAAACAATTATCGTTCATACGATGTTATGGATATTTTTTTCTTGATGGAAGCGATTCAGTATCAAGGTTGGAATATTAATATTAAGAATATTAGAGGGTTAAAAGAAGAAAACTATTATGCTCAGATTATAGACTACCTTGTAAACTATCAGAATGAACTTATTAAGGACATCGATTATAAGACGCTTTTATTGGAACGAATTTGCCAAGTAACCGAGCGTAATAAAATGGGGCGCTATAATTTGGGTAATTATTGGGTGAAACGAATACCGGAAAGATATGTTTTTAATGTTGTTACCGGAGAAGGTGACAACTATGAAAAGATTTGTTTGCCGGAAGAAATGAGTAAGATCTTGTTTTCAAATGTCAACATACCGTTCTATGATGTCTATTTTGAGTACAAAGATGGAAAAGAAATCTGGGTCATATCATTTGAAAAACGATATTTTGATAAACTAAATATGTTAAAAAAAGGGGATATGTTTTGCATTCCTGAAGAATACTGTCTGTGTACAAATGTAAACCTTGGAGCAATCGGAGCTTTTAATGAAAATTTTTATGAAGATGCCTTAGATTATATGGGGAAGAAAGGATACTGTCAAGAAGGAACGTTATCAGCTCTTTTAATAGGCAGGGGCATGGAAAAAGATGTATTTTCAAGATTGATAGAACTTCATGTGCCTATCGAGAAAAACCTTGAAACAGGATAAAGGTTTAATAATTAGTGTATCCATAAAATCGGTTAATATATGTGAAAATAAGCCTAAAAATTAACAAATAAAATAAAAAATTAGCCACATTTTGCGACTTGACAATGAAATGCTTTCATCCATTAAAATGAAATTGTAAATATGCTAAAGTTATATGGAGGGAAAAAAGATGATAACAGAATTGTTTAAGTCAATGAATATTGCAGAATGCACAGTACCAAATCGCTTGGTTGTTCCTGCAATGGTAACGAACTTTTGTACAAAAGAAGGGATGGTTACAGAACGATTTATAAAGTATATAGAGGAGAAGGCAAAAGGTGGATGGGGTCTTATAATTACAGAAGACTATGCGGTTAATGTAAATGGGAAGGGATATGAAATGATTCCGGGGCTTTACAACGATGAACAAATTGAGGGAAACAAGAAACTGACAGAAACAATTCATAAATATGGATCTAAACTGTTTTGCCAGCTTTATCATCCGGGAAGACAGTCGACAAAACTGGTAAATGGTAATGTAACACCGCTAGCACCTTCTGCTATCAAAGATCCAATCTGTCAGGAAGCACCGAAGGAAATGACGGTTGAAGATATAAAAAGCATTGTAAAAGATTTTGGTGAAACAGCACGCAGAGTTAAAGAAGCCGGTTTTGATGGTATAGAAATTCATGCAGCACATGGATACTTGATATCTGAATTTTTGTCTCATTTTACGAATAAAAGGGTCGATGAATATGGTGGTTGCTTTGACAATCGTGCGAGATTTTTAGACGAAATAATCGAAGCGGTTAGAAAAAAAGTAGGAAAAGATTTTCCTGTAATTGTTAGAATTTCAGGAAATGAATACTTACTTGGAGGAAGAACAGAAGCTGAGAGCTTTGAATTGGCTCGCCATTGTGAAGAAATCGGATTTGATGCAATTCATGTTTCTAACGGTATGTATGCATCGGCCCCAATTGACCAAATAATTGCACCAATGTATACAAAGCATGCATTAAACATGGAGGTATCCGAACAAGTTAAGAAATTGGTGAATGTTCCTGTCATTGTTACAAACCGTATCAACGATCCTAAGATGGCGGATACGCTTCTTAAGATGGGTAAAGCTGATTTCATTGGTATGGGACGTGGTTCTCTAGCAGATCCTCATCTCCCAGAAAAAGCCAAAGCCGGCAAGTTCGATAGTATTCATTACTGTATTGGATGCCTTCAAGGATGTGAGGATAAGCTATTAAAAGGAGAAAGCATTACATGTTTAATCAATCCACGCGTTGGATGTGAGTATGAAAACGATATGAAAAAAGTGGAAAAAGCTAAGAAAGTAATGGTCATCGGAGCAGGTCCCGGCGGATTAACGGCAGCGTATACGGCAGCAATGCGAGGACATAATGTAACCGTTTTTGAAAAGAAGAATGACTTGGGTGGTCAGTTCAAATCAGCAGCATATCCGCTCGGTAAAGGTGAATTAGCAACCTTTGTCTCTTCTGTGCGTAAAGTATTAAAGGATTTAAATGTTCCGATTCATTTAAATACTGAAGTGACAGAAGAATTGATTCAAAATGAAAAGCCAGATTCAATAATCATTGCTACCGGAGCCGTATCTTTTACACCGAACATCAAAGGAATTGATTTGGATAAAGTTGTAACTGCGGAAGATGTATTATTAGGAAATTGTGATGTCAAAGCAGATTCGGTAGTTGTATGCGGAGGCGGCGAAGTAGGCGGCGAAACCGCACATTTCCTTTCTCAGACAATCAGAGACATTACGATTGTTGAAATGAAGAAAGACATCTTAAATGACATGATGATAATGACAAAAATATGTCTTACAGGGTATCTGCATGAATCCAATGTAAAAGTTTTAACAGAAGCAACTGTAAATGAAATCAATGCAGAAGGTGTTGTTTACACGAATGCTACCGGAGAAAAGAGCACTTTACCAGCACAAGTGGTTATTTCAGCTTTTGGTTATAAATCCTATAATCCGTTGGAAGAAGTTGCGAAGAAATATAGCGGTGAAGTTCATGTAATTGGTGGTGCTATAAAAGCGGCCAGTGCACTTCATGCTACAAAAGATGGTTATGCAGCAGGACTAGTAGTATAGGCGTCTGAATTAAGAATTAAGATTTAAGAATATCGTTGTAAATTGCATTGAGATATTTTGAAAGGAATTTTTGAGATATAAAATGGATCCTATATGATAGACACGGGAAAAAGTCTATTCATATTGGATCTTTTTTTGTACAATAAAATTAGAAAGGTTGTAAATACAATGAATAAAAAATTATTTACTAGCGAGGCGATTTTACCTCTCTTTAAAAATAGGTATGTTAAACGTGGGATTAACTGTGAGAGTAGACGCTATCTTACCTAATTTTCATTTAACTTTTCAATAAGCAGCTCCATCATCTCTTGGGTGAATTTCCCTCCAGAAAAAGTAATCATAGAACGTAAAACAAAATCCTTAAACATAGTTCTCATATTCGTTCCAAGATCGTCCTCTGATTCATTTTCTTCCCCAAAAATATCTTTCATTAAACTTTCGGCTGTTTTTTTACCGTTTGGATCATTCATTATATCCCCAAGGGTTGAATTTCTGCTAAATTTCTTTTTAATAACCACTGTTGATTTAACATTTATCACTTCTTTAATTTTTATATCATTTGATGAAGCGCCTACTAATAGCTCAAAGGCTCCACTATCTACATGCCAATCTTTAATTTCTACATTATAATATGCAAAAGCTCTCTTGCCTAAAATAAAAGTTATAATCTTTTCTTGTCCAGGATTAAGCTCGATTTTTTCAAAGGCTCTAAGTTCCTTTTCTGGTCTTATTACAGTACTTTCTACATCCTTTATATATAACTGAACTATTTCTTTTCCAGTTATCTTTCCTGTATTTTTAATTTTAACCTTTATGTTTAAAGTTTCATTATCAAACATCTCTTTTTTATCTATACTAATATCCGAATACTCAAAACTAGTATAACTAAGCCCATGTCCAAAAGGGAATAAAGTTTGTAAATCTTTTTTGTCATAGTACCTATATCCTACAAATAATCCTTCTTTATACTCTACAACGTCGCCCTCACCAGGGAAATTAAGATATGACGGATTATCACTCAATTTTTGGGGGAAGGTTTCAGCAAGTTTACCACAAGGACTAAAGCTTCCAAACAATAAATCTGCTATAGCTCCTCCAGCGGCCTGTCCACCTATGTATCCTTCTAAAACTCCACGAGCATTACTTATCCACGGCATTTCTATAGGTGATCCATTGCTTAATACAACTACAATATTCTTTTGCACCTTTGCAATTTCATGTATTAAATTGATTTGATTTTCAGGTATTCTCATATGAGTCCTATCATAACCTTCAGATTCATATCTATCTGGTAGCCCTGCAAATATAACTACGACCTGTGATTGGGATGCTGCACTCTTTGCCTGATCAACTAAATTTTCATAAATATCATCACTTATTAAACTAAAACCCTCCGAATAGGAAATGTTGCAATTAGTGCCTGCAGATTCTTTTATTTTCTCTAATACATTGTCCAGCTTAGTTGGATTTATGTGAGAGCTTCCTCCCCCTTGATATCTTGGTTTTTTAGCAAAAGCACCTATAATTGCAATATTCCCTTCTTTTTTAAGCGGTAATATATTTTCTTCATTTTTTAGTAACACCATACATTCACGGGCAACTTGTCGAGCTAATTTATGATGTTCCTCTTTATCAAATATATAATTTTCTTTTTTGTTATCTACAGCCTTAAATATTATTCCTAAACTTCTCTCAACAGCCTTATCTAAAACATCTTCTGATAAGCTTTTATTTCTAACGGCTTCAACTATTTTTCTATCACCAAGTCCATTACTTGATGGCATCTCAAGTTCTAAACCTGCCTTAAGGCCGTCTACTCTTTCATTTACAGCCCCCCAATCTGACATTATAAAACCTTCATGGCCCCATTCTTTCTTCAAAATTGAAGTCAAGAGATATTCATTTTCTGAACAATAGTTCCCGTTTATTTTATTATATGCGCACATTACTGTCCAAGGCTTAGATTGTTTAACAGCAGATTCAAAACTAGATAAATATATCTCTCTTAAGGTTCTTTCGTCTATGATTGCATTTATGGATAATCTTCTATGTTCCTGGTTATTTACTGCAAAATGTTTTAGTGACGTACCTACCCCTTGACTTTGAACTCCTTTAATATGACTTGCAGCCATTTGTGATGATAAATATGGATCTTCTGAAAAGTATTCAAAGTTTCGTCCACATAATGGAGAACGCTTTATATTAGCTGCTGGTCCAAGGAGTATTGAGACATCTTCAGCTTGACATTCTTCACCCAATGCTATGCCTACTTTTTCAATAAGACTCCTATCCCAAGAGGCGGCTAAAGTTGCACCTGAGGGGAAACATGTAGCTGGAACACTGCAATTTAATCCTAGATGATCAGACTCACCACTTTGTTTCCTAAGGCCATGTGGTCCATCTGTTACCATTATTGATGGTATCCCAAGTCTCAACACGGATTTAGTATGCCAAAAATCCAGCCCGGAACATAACCCAGCTTTTTCTTCCAAAGTCATCTGTGAAATTATACTTTTAATATCTCTAGTTATTTTCATGATATCCTCCATAATTTTATTTAATTAAATTATTTTTACCCTTAATGAAAAAGCCACTGTAACCCAATTCATTTTTTAATACATTCGTTATATATGTAATATCACAAATGTTTTTACAACAAATGTGTACGTCCACTTATTGTATACTACAAAAATGTGTTTTATATAACAAGTCAATAAGATACCATTATTTAGTCAATAAAGCTACTTAAAAGAAGAGCGTTATGCTTATATAATGTAAATGTAAAGGTTAACAAATCGATGATATTAAACATTGAAAGGGTGAAGAGGATGAAAAAGGTTAAACACATATACAGTAATGGTGTAGATTTGTGGAAAGAGGGAGTAACAGGAAATGATCAATATGAGGATACGTTAGAAGTCACTCATGAGCGAAAACAAGTTGTTAAAGGCTTTGGAGGGTGTTTCAATGAAGCTGGCTGGGAAATATTAAAAAATTTAAATAACGACGTTAGAAACAATATTTTGGATGATTTATTTAATGAAAGTGGATGTGCATTTAATGTGGGTAGATTACCAATGGGGGCTAGTGATTATGCTTTAGAATGGCATAGTTATGATGAAACTCCAGGTGATTATGAATTGAAGAATTTTTCAATTACAAGAGATAAAGAATATCTTTTACCTTATCTTAAGGAAGCAATAAAAAGAAGTCCAGAAATGGCTTTATTCGCATCACCTTGGAGTCCTCCAACATGGATGAAAACAAAGCGTGCATATAATTTTGGAAAACTAATTTGGGAAGAAAAGAACCTTAAAGCCTATGCTAATTACTTTATAAAATATTTGGAAAGTTATCAAAACGAGGGCATAAAAGTGGAACAAGTTCATGTTCAAAATGAACCCGTTGCGGATCAGAAATTTCCTTCATGTATATGGACAGGAAAAGAACTTAGAGATTTCATTAAGCATTATTTAGGACCACTAATGAAAAAAAAGGGAATGAATACTGAATTATGGTTAGGAACAATTAATGGACCTTTCTTTGATTTTATGCTTGAGGGTTGTGCACCATTTTCTGAATTTTATGATCAGTTCGTTAATACAGTATTAGCAGATAAAGAAGCTCGAAAATATATATCTGGTGTAGGTTTTCAATGGGGCGGTAAACATGTAATTGAACAAGCTGAATTGAGTTATCCAGAACTAAGATTTATGCAAACAGAAAATGAGTGTGGAGATGGTAATAATACCTGGGAGCATGCAGAGTACGTTTATGGACTATTTTGGCAATTTTTTCAACATGGAGTAGAGAGTTATGTATATTGGAACATGGTGTTACCAGAAGGAGGGGTGAGTACTTGGGGATGGAAGCAAAATTCATTGATAACAATCGATGCAGAAACTAAAAAAGTTATATATCAACCCGAATACTATGTTATGAAGCATTTTTCACACTTTATTAAAAAGGGAGCAAAAAAAGTAGTAACAAAAGGACATTGGACCTCAAACTCTGTAGTATTTGAGAATCCCAATGGCGACTTGGTAGTTATTGTTGGAAATGCTATGGATACAGATCGTGAGTTCACATTTAAATGTGATGGAGAAAGTTTCTCTACAGTTATAAAACAACATTCTATCAATACATTTTGTGTGTCAATTTAGTAATTATTTAATTAGTATTAAGGGGGATTATTATGTTAAAAGAAAGTGTAAATTATAAAAGTAAAAGTTTATCAGTTGGTTTTGTAGAAAGATTAGCTTTTGGATGTGGAGATTTAGCAAACAATATCGTATATTCTGGTATATCAACGTTTTTACTATTTTATTATACAAATGTAATTGGGGTAGGCGCAGCGGCAGTTGGAACTATAATGTTAATATCACGGTTTTTAGATTGTATAGCTGATTTAACAATGGGAGTTATAGTAGACAGAACTAAATCAAAATATGGAAAAGCAAGACCCTGGATACTCAGAATGGCTATCCCTTTTGCAATAGGAGCAGTGCTACTGTTTTCAGTACCTATGAGTTTTGGTAATAATGCCAAGCTTGTATATATTTTTATAACTTACAATTTGGTATCTACTATAATTTACACATCAATTAACGTGCCATATGCAACATTAAATGCACTAATCACACAGGATCAATATGAACGTTCAGTTCTTAGTATATTTAGAATGGTGTTAGCAACAGTAGGATCAATGGGAATTGCTTTATTGACATTACCAATGGTTAAACTATTTGGAAATAATCCTAGAGCATGGTCTTTAACTTTTGCAGTATTTGGACTTGTAGCTGTATTTTTATTCTTATTTACTTTTTTAGGAACAAAGGAAAGAGTAAAACCTGCAAATAAGAAACAGTTGGAAACTAATATACCTATAAAAGATGGAGTCAAAGCGCTTTTTAACAATAAGTATTGGGCTATTATAACAAGTGCATTAGTACTCATATTTATTATTATGACCATAAATGGAGGGGCTACTGTTTACTATGCTCAAACAATTTTAGGAGATAAAAATCTTGTTGGAATATTGTCTACAGCAATGAATTTAGCACAAATCGTAACTATGTTTTTAATAGCTGGATTCATTAAGAAACATGGTAAAAGAAATATTATGATAGCAGGCTCTGTAATCACAATCTTTGCATATGCAATAATGGCTTTATCTGGAACAAATGTGCAATTGCTTCTTTTAGGAAATATCATTAAAGGGATTGGTGGAGCAGGAATAGCAGCATGTATGTTTGCAATGGTATCTGATACTATAGAATATGGAGAATGGAAAACAGGAATAAGAACAGAGGGCTTAATTAATAGTGCATCAAGTTTTGGATTTAAAGTTGGTGGAGGACTGGGGGCAGCTATTATAGGTTGGATATTGGCAGCAGGCGGATATGTAGGGGGAGCTACTGTACAAACTGCCTCAAGTATATTGGCTATTAAATCACTATATATATATTTACCTATGATACTAACAGTTATTCAAATAGCAATACTGTTTCTATATAAACTAGATAAGGAATATCCTAGTATATTACAAGAATTAAGGGCTAGAGGTAATTCAAATTAAAAAATTATTTAAAAAAACTGTACCTTAACTTTAGTTAAGGTACAGTTTTTAAATTTAATAAGTTAATTATTGTTATTTCTAATCTGTTTACGTTTTTCATTAGGTGAGCAGTTATATTTAGCCCTGAATAATTTCATGAACGTTTTATAATTTGTAAAACCATTGCGTTCAATAATTTGAGCAATATTCGTATCTGTATTAACAAGCTCTATGTAAGCATGTTCTAGACGAATATTGTTTAAGTATTTTAAAAAAGTTGTTCCAATATATTTTTTAAAAAACCGAGAAAAATATTCTGGACTTAAATAAAGTTCATGTGCAGCAGAATTAAGTGTTATATATTCTGAATAATGATTTTCTACATGCTCTATAATTAGATCTAATCTAGATAAATACTTATCACTTTTATTGGTATCAAATTTTTTATCTTTTATACTTAATTTATTTACTAAAATAAATAATAAATTAAAGATTAAACTGTTAATTTTAAGTATATAACCAAGTTCTTTTTTATTGTAAATGTTATAAAAACTAAACAAAATTTCTTTTAGATCATTTATGGAAAGTATTTTTTTTTCATCAGTAATGGTTGGGTTACAAATGAATTTTGTTGTAGATATATTATCAATATAATTTTCGCAAAACTGATAAGGTACTTGTAGTACTACAGCTGTATTGCCATATTTACATATTGTTGAATGGATTTCTAATGTATTTATAACTATTATATCGTTTTCATTTAAACTATAATCCACACCGTTTATATTTACTTCAAGTTTTCCGGTTATAAGGTATATAATTTCAAGACTACGATGCCAGTGTTTTGAGATCTCACTTCCATTATCTTCGAAATACTGAAATTTAACACTAATATCCTTATTACTATTTATCGTTTCATGTTCAAAATCCATATAATCACCTATTATTGAATTTATTATATATATTGTCTGAATTATATCACAGTAATAATTTACCTACAAGAATAATTTTAATTATTGAAGTACCATTAAATTTAACGATATTTCATTGAAGAGGTTTATCATAAACTATTTTCTACTTAGCATAAGCTGCCTTTATAATTTTTAACAACAAAAATGGAATTCAATAAATGAATTCCATTTTAAATATATATACATATTTAATTTTAAACTAAGTAGAGTATAGTAATGTATTTTAATATAAATTATTTTTCTTTGTCTTATCACATATCATAAAGACCTCTTATTTATAAACTTTTACTACCCTCTAAAAACTCTGAAGATTTAATTTGGTACATTGGACTATCCCCTTTCTATTAGCGATTATTTTACTTTATCTAATGAAGGTTAACAGTTAATTATGCTTCTTTGTTTATGAGCTAATAATAACATGGTAATCGATATTTGTAAAGACTTATTTTTAATTAATAATAAATATTGATAAATATAAAATTAAAAGAAAAATATGGTATAATGCTATTAAATTAGATGACACTATATTAAGCAAATATATTACTTCAGAGTAGCAATTTAATATGATAAAAAAGTTTTTGAAAAGCAATTTCCATATGCTTCGCAGATAAATAATAATTTATAGAATAGAAACAACAAAGGGGAGTGTAATATGATTGAATACAAATTTGATACACAATTATTAATCGAAGGACATAATCTTTCTGAAGATAAAATAAACGAATATATTACAAATAATTTTGAAGGTGATTGTTTGCTTGCTGTTGGTGACGATGAATTAATTAAAATTCATTTTCACACCAATACACCATGGAAGGTGCTTGAGTATTGTACTTCTTTGGGAGAAATTTATGATATTGTTGTAGAAAACATGGAACGTCAAACCATGGGTCTCAAAGGCTAAAGGTATATAAACTTTTAAAAATAAAAGAAGTCTAGAATTGAAATTTGGCAGTTTAGTGGTATATCTAAGCCCAAACTCAATGATAACTTAAAAGGAGCAAGTATGGAATTTCAAAAGTCAGTTATTGAACTTATAAAGATGAGGACATCGAGTAGATCATTTGATCAAAAAAATATTGAAAGTTTAACCCTTAAAAAACTAAAAGATTATATTAAAAAGAGTAATGAAGAAACAAAATTAAGTGCTAGGGTTATAGTTATACAAAGTAATGATAATGATTCTGGTAAAGCAAAAAAATTAGGGACATATGGAGTTATATCAGGTGCTAATTCATTTATTATTGGAATATTTGAAAAAGATGAAAAAAATGCACTTGAATTTGGGTATTTATTCGAAAAAATTATTCTCTTCGCAACGGATTTGGGTCTTCAAACATGTTGGCTCGGTGGAACTTTTAATAAGGGGAGTTTTGAAGAAAATATGAGTTTAGTTGATAATGAATTCATACCTATAGTTTCTCCCGTGGGAATAAAAAAAGAAAAGCCTAGAGTTTTTGAATCAGTTATGAGAACAGTTATTGGTGCTAATAAACGAAAACCATGGAGTGAATTGTTTTTTGAAAAAGATAGTTTAGTACCACTAAGTGAAGAGAGCGTAGGTCAATATGCTGTTCCATTAGAGATGGTAAGACTTGGACCTTCTGCTTCAAACAAACAACCTTGGAGAATTATAAAGGATGAAAATGCATATCACTTTTACATTTGCAGAACAAAAGGTTATGGAGTAGCTGGTTATGACATGCAAAAAAACGACATTGGTATAGCTAAATGCCATTTTGAGTTATCTGCAAATGAACTTGGCTTAAAAGGCACGTGGTTAGAAATAAAAAATATAAGTACACCAAATAACTGGGAATACTGTTGCAGCTGGTCTAAATAATATTTTTTATCACCATATCGTGGATAGAGTGGTTATTGGTTAAGTGTAAATCGAGCATAAGCTGTTTTTGAAATTTTTAACAACAAAAAGGGAATTCAATAAAATGAATTCCTTTTTAATATATATACATATTTAATTTTAAACTTAGTCTCCATTCATATCTTCTAGAGCCTAGTGTAGAGAAAGCAAATTCTCTCTATACTATATTATAATGTATTATATGATACAATTATATGTATAATAGAGCAATTTTAGAAAATTTATTTGAGCGATTCAGAAGGAGAGTTTATATGTTTAAGAAGAAACTACTAATATTATTTTATGTTTTGATAGCAGTACTAATGTTTCAGGTACCAGTACTTGCAGCAGAAGACCAATTACCAGACAAACCAACTAATAATATCTATGTTCAAGATAATGCTAAAATATTAAATGCAAGTGAAATTCAAAAGTTAGTAGCAAAAGGTACAAGTTTAAACAGCCAAAAGGGAATACAACTTGCAATACTGACTGTAGATGTAATTCCTAATGGCTACGACTTAGAATCATATTCTAATGCAGTATTTAAAAAGTGGGGTATTGGAGGCAAAGAGTCAAATAAAGGTTTATTGTTTGTTTATGTAACTGATACTGATAATATTAGATTAGAGGTAGGATACGGTTTAGAAGGCGACATTCCAGATGTAACAGCTAAAAGTATTTTACAAACAGTCCATCCAGTATTAAGAGAAAAAAAGTATTCCGAAGCACTTAATATGCTTTATTCATTAGTAAGTGATGCTAAACTTGAAACAGCACAAACACCTAAAAAATCTATATTTACTGCTGATAACATATTCAAAGTACTTTTCATGTTAGGTATACTCGCAGCAATATTTAAAAAACCAAATAGATACCATCGTGATTATGGTGGTGGTTTTGGTGGTGGTTATGGTGGGGGTTTTGGTGGCGGATTCGGAGGAGATTTCGGTGGCGGAGGCGACAGCTTTGGCGGAGGAGACTCTGGTGGCGGAGGAGCTTCTGACTAACTAGATTAATATAATTCAAAGAGTTATTGGTTATGGGTTAGAGGGTGTCATTCCAGATTTAGCAGCAAAAACTATACTACAAAACGTTCATCCAACTAGTTAATAAGCAAAAAGTAATAATACGATTTCGGAGGAGCTTGTTTTTCTAGATAATATTATAGAGATATTTAACAAAATAAGATACATAAGGGGACATTAAAATGACAAAATCAAACAAAACATTACTAATAATAGGCGCAATAGTTGTAGTATTAGTATTATCCGTAATAGGTTCATATAATGGAATGGTAAAATCAAGAGTTAATGTAACAACGCAGCAAAGTAACATTGATACTGTATTGCAAAGAAGAGCAGATTTAATACCGAATATAGTAAGTACTGTTAAAGCATATGCAAAGCATGAAACTGACATATTTACAAGTATTTCAACTTCAAGAGCAACAATGATGGGTGCAGGAACTACTAAAGACAAGTTAAATGCAGATACTAAGTTAACGGCTGGTTTAGGAAAATTAATGGCTGTAGCAGAAGCTTACCCAGATTTAAAAGCAAATACACAGTTTACAGCATTAACTACTGAATTAGAAGGTTCAGAAAATAGAGTTTCTGTAGCAAGAAAGAATTATAATGATGCAGTAGGAAGTTACAATACTAAAATAGGCACATTTCCAAATAATATAATGGCAGGTATGTTTGGATTTAAACAAGCAGAGTTATTTAAAGCAACAGCAGGTGCTAATGTAGTACCTAAAGTAACATTCTAAAACTTAAGAAGGAATTAACAAGTGCAGCTCTGCAAGAGATGATTTAACAGCAAAAAGGGAATTCAATAAAATGAATTCCTTTTTAATATATATACATATAGCTTATAAAGTGGCTATTTCAGATTAACATCCACCTGTTCACTACTAGCTATACTCATAACACAAAGTTCTTTTAGTACTTCTGCAAATAACTCGTAAAGGTCTTTAAGTCGTTCAATATCCCTAATTACACCATTTACTACAAAATACAATTCATCTACATTGCTTGGAAATTCACTAGCAAAAAATCCATCATTATCTTTAACTTCTAAGTGTATTGAGTTTTGTAGTTGTAATAAATTTCTTATTTTTTCATTTGAAAATAATTGAGTTAGTCTTTCACTGTTAGTACCCTTTATTATAAAGTTATCATCAAATTCACTATACCCAACACTAACATCCTGCATGCCTAAAAGTTTGCCTAAATCACTAAAAAGTCCTTTTCTATAAATTTTAAAATAAAAGCTATCAAAAGTTTTAAAGGGGGCTCTTATTCGTGTATATGTTCTAGCATTATTTCCACTACCAGAAGAATATGTGTCAAACAAAATAATCCAATTACCCACACGTGCCTCTACCATACCACTTTTAAAGAAACCTCCCTCTATATAATCTGCATTAATCTCCCTAGACAGTTGTTCCCAAACTTCTTTTTTACTTGGTCCAAATAACCCCATTTTATTCCTCCTGTAATTTGTATTACTATAAATATAAACTATGTTAACATCATATTCTATATATTTTTGCAATTAAATACTAAAAACATAAAACGTCATTATGGTGACATGAAAATACAGAAATATAACTTATAAATGCTGGATTTATACAAAGTATTAAAATAACTCAATAAAAAAATTACTAATAATAGAATAAAAACCGGCTTGTATTAATAAGTGCAGCTCTGCAAGAGATGATTTAACAGCAAAAGGGGAATTCAGTAAATGAATTCCCCTTTAAATATATATACATATTTAAATTTAAACTAAGTAGAGTATAGTAATTTATTTTAATATAAGTAATTTTTCTTTGTCTTATCACATATCATAAAGACCTCTTATTTATAAACTTTTACTACCCTCTAAAAACTCTGAAGATTTAATTTGATGCAATGGACTATCCCCTTTCTATTAGCGATTTTTTTACTTTATCTAATGAAGGTTAACAGTTAATTATGCTTCTTTGTTTATGAGATAATAATAACATGGTAATCGGTATTTGTAAAGAACTATTTTTAAATAACAATAAATATTAATTAAAAAAGAGTAAGATATAAATATATTCTTATAATAATACATAGTAAATTGATATATGGTAAAACTAATTTATATTGTTAAAATAATATTTGGAATTATAAGGAGGCTATGAAGTGGAAAATATTAAAGTAGTATGTAGTTGCTTAAATGTTACAGTACAAGATATAACAAATGCTATCGAAAATGGTGCTAAGTCATTTGAGGAAGTGCAAGCAGTTACAAAAGTCGGTACTGGATGTGGTAAATGTGTAGATTCAGTTAAAGAATTAGTTGCTGAATTGTTAGTATAGTTATTGATGATATAAAAAAAAGAGTGTACTTTAAGGTTATTTATAGAAGGGGAAGATACTTAATTATAATATCGAGTAAGAAAAAACACTATTCCAAGAATTATAACAGTAGTGATAATTCTTGTAAGGCAACCTCCTTTTGTTAACTGACTTAAATCACCAATCATTGAACGGTTCATTGCATCAGCCACATTAGTCAGCGGGTTCTTTTTATATTCTTCTATTTTGCGTTTATCTTCCCTATTATCTTGCTCATCTCTTTTATACATAATTTCACGCCCCTACAATTTTAAGTACGGTAGCTCTATTTTATTAAGAAAAAAATAATAACAGCCAAAATACTATTGGTTGACCCTATAACCATCGCAAAATTAGTGATTTTACTTCTTACCACTTTATCGTCTTCTTTATCAATGGAAGTAACTGATCTAAACCTGTTTTTACTAATAAAAGTACCATTTAATGTTCCTGCTAAACCAAAACATACTAAAGCTATACTTCCACAGATTTTAATAGATAATATCCAATTGTTAAGGACTTTACCCAAAACAATACTAATACACATTATAATAAAACTTGAAATAATTATTTTTTTGATTTTTACCACCCCTTAACAAATGGAGTCATTCTAAAACTTATTTAAGAACCAAATTTAAATTTCCTATGTTATTATTTTTCAGTTTTACAAGACTTACTTTAATTAACATCATAGTCTATATAGTTTTGTAATTAAATACTAAAAGCATAAAACGTCATTATATTGACATGAAAATACATAAACATAACTTATAAATGTTGAATTTGTAAAAAGTATTAAAAAAGGTTAAGCTGTAAATATATTGTTGCTATAGTACATAGCAAAGTAAGAAATTTGTTATTTATAGGAGGATAAGATGCTTAATTTTATTGGAATGGGAAGTGCTTTTAATACAGAAATTGGTAATACAAGTGCATTTGTAAAGAAAAATGACAGCTTAATTCTTATTGATTGTGGAGGAACAGTTTTTCATAAGTTGCAAGAATTAAGCATGTTTGATGAACTTAAAAATTTGTATATTGTTATAACTCATACACATCCTGACCATGTTGGGAGTCTTGGAGACGTTATATTTTATTCGCATTATATTTTAAAACACAAACCGACTATTTTTTTTCCTCAAAAGGAGCTAATAGAAAGGTTTTTAACTAGCATAGGGGTAAGTGCTGAAATGTACAACCTTAATATTAATAACGTAGAAGATATAAATGATATGCAACTTGGAGATTTTAGTATAGATTTTATGCCTGTTTCTCATGTTGATACAATACCGGCATATGGATTTATAATGAAATTAAATGGAAGTGTGTTTTATTATAGCGGTGATGCTAGTGCTATAAGTAATACAATAGTAGATAAGCTGAAAAACGGACAGATTTGTAGAATTTATCAAGATACATGTGGATTAGATTATGAGGGAAATGCTCACTTATCATTAAGAAAACTTTGTGATACAGTTCCTCACGAATTCAGAAATAAGGTTCATTGTATGCATCTAGATAAAAATATAACAGCTGAAGATATAAAGAATAATGGATTTAATGTTGTAGACATATATAAATAGAGATTTCAGAAAAAAATCCTCGACAGTACTTTATTGTAGTACTGTTGAGGATAATCCCAATTTACTTGTAATATGCAAATACATCTTCTATTGATTTTATCCCGGAATTTTGTGGAAGAGGGAGAACTTTTAAATCTTTTCCTATAAATTTACCATCTACATAATATTCAACCCCGAAAAAGTTCTCAAACCACATAAGAATTTTATCAATAAATGGAGTTTTAACTTCCGCTAATTCGCAAAAACTCTTAATAATACATAGTCCATATGGGAAATCTTCAAGAAAGTATCTTGAATTAAAATCTGGAATATACCCCTTCTCTGTTTTTATAAGTGGAGACTCTATATTCTTAAGCGCAGGCTTACCACTAATTTGCTTTGTCATTTGCTGCGTGGAATCTGCTCCAAAATACTCTTTTATAAAACCGACCTTCTTCAAATCAATAGTCCCGAGCTTTAGGCACAAGTTCTGAACCTCTTCATCAGTAGCTATTAACATTTCTGAACATTCATCCGTCCACTCGTTATAAAATTGAATCATATTTTTAAAATATACTCCTTCTTTATAATCGTGAAAGATTCCATAAATCCTTGCAGTATGAAGAATTGGATTAGCCGGTGTAAGTGAAACTTGCAGAAAATTTTCTAGTGGATTACACTTCATGTTAAGTATGGTCTCTAATGCCTTGCATACTTCTGATGTATTACTAGAGGGAATAGCTCCTATAAAAAGCTCTTCTTTCTTACCTAGGTCATATACAGATTTTCCGTACTCCTTTAATCTAGCTATGCCATAAACTCTCTGAAATCCGAATATTGTACAGCCGTTTTCAATAAGCTCGTTGCAATAGAATTCCCCACCACCATTACCTGGCATCATGCCAATCCAAACTCCCTTTTTAAGAAAAGGCTTTATTCTTTGAAGCGTTTTGCTAAATATATAAGATGGAAGTGTGGATATAATGATGTCAGCATCTTTTATTATTTCCTCTGGGTTACTAGATATAATATCTATTCTCCCTGTGTGTTTAATTGTGCCATCATTATCACAAACCTCAATAATATGGTTCCAATCATCTGGTCTGGAAGTCAACAGCCTTACAGAAATATTCTCGTTTCTTCCGATGTCTCCCATTAAAAGTGTACCTATATTTCCACCACCTAAAATACATATATTCATTTGTTGTCCTCCTAAATAATATTTTATTTTTTGAGCTATATTAGTATTATATCATATAAGCTCATATAACCCCAGTACAACTCAAATGTTAATATATATCTTAAACAAGCTTCGGTTTTATCTGTTTTACTTTGAATTGCTTTGAAATTAATATAAGTAAGTAATTTTTTTTGTCTTATCTCATATACTCAAGACATATTAGTTATTAATTTTAAAGAGTGATAGTTCAGAGCTCGACGGAATCACACGATAATAAAATATATCAAAGATGTAATATATTTCTATTAAGAAAGGGTGGTTTTTATGGAAACAAGGGGCATTAGAAAATATCCTAGAATTGAATGTAAGACACCAATTTGTACGCAAATTTCTATTGTTAAATTTAATAATAAAATGGTTACTACAGGAAAAGGAAATATCTGTGTAGAAAATATCAGTTCTGGTGGCCTCAAGTTTCTTTTTAGTTTAAATCTACCAGTAAGTGATATTATGGTTATTGAGTTTAAGTTGATAGTTGAAGAGGTGTGTACTGCTTTTTATGGTTATATTGTGAGAAAAGAAGAAGTCGATAGGGGCATATATAGATATGGAGTTAAGTTTATTAATAAGGCTGGCGATGATGAACATGAACAGTTTATAAGCAGGCTTAATGAGTTAAATAAAAATGGAACTTTAGAGAATTCTGGTCATTGTTCATATGATGTGGATTGTATTAGAAAATGTACGGTGAATGTTGATAGAAGAATATATAAAAGATATAAACTTAATAATAATTTTGTTGCAAAAATGAAGGTGCACAAAATCAGTAATAAATCGGGCATTTCGCAGTGGGTCACTATACGAATAGATAATATCTCACATGATGGTATTCAATTTATTACTGATATTAATTTAGTAATAGATGAGGATACAATGTTAGAAATTAGTATAGTTATTGCTGATACAAAAATTTATGTCAAAGGTTATATGTCGTGGAGAGAAAAAGTTGAAGAAAATAAATATATATATGGAGTGAAATTAGACATTACTGATTCAGAAAAAGAAAAGATAGTTCAAGTTTTAGCCCATGTGGTGGATTTTTCTTCGGAAAATGGATTACTTACGCACGAATGTCTTGGACTAAAGTTTAATTATTCTAGGCCTCAAAATCATAATTTTGAGAGACTTATATAAAAAATATTTATAATCCTAATAATTTGATTCAAATCACATTATTATAACTTAAATAAGCATAAAATAAGGACATAGGAAAGCAAAAATATGTGAAAATAAAATATTAGGAGGAAAAAAATATGAACACTAAATTTTTCAAGAATATAGAGGTTGCAAAGGCATTAGGACTAAAAGAAGAGGTATTATATGTAGAAAATCAAGTTGTTAGTAAAACATTAACACAAACAAATAACGTTAGTATAACGCTATTTGCTTTTGATAAGGGTGAAGAAATAAGTACACATTCAGCACCGGGAGACGCATTAGTATATGTAACAGAGGGACAAGTTACAATAACAATAGGAGATAATGATCCAGTTATTGTTAATGAAGGCGAAATAATATTAATGCCAGCAAATACACCTCATGGACTCGTGGCTAATGAGAGATTTAAAATGATGTTAGTTATAGTAAATGGTTAGTAAAAAACTTAACTCGAATTTTAAGGTATAGCAATTTTATGTTGTTATACCTTTTCTGATGTTAGCTCATACTATTAATAAAAATAACATGCGTTATGTTATAATAAGGTAAATATGCTATACATGTAGGAGGATTTAGTGTGAGGAAAATAATACTAATTATTATGTTAACCACTTTAATGACAGGGTGCTCAAGTGAAAAACAGGCCATTACTACTACTAAAAGTAGTAGTAATCAAGAACAGACCAAAACAGCGACCACAGTAACTACATCAAATCCAGCAACTACAGCAAACACAGTAACTAAAGCCCAAAGTGATAAAGATACTAATAGTAAATCGTTTTCTAGTTTGCTAGAAAATATGGATATTACTAAAAGTTTGTTTAAAAAAGGATATTATGATTATGAGGGAACTATAAATAACAATATTAAAATTCAAATGAGTATTTATAAGCAGAACAAAGAGATAGTAGGGACATATTTTTATGAAAAGCAGAAGAAGGAAATTAAACTAAAAGGAAAGTCTGATAAAAAAGATATTATTCTATATGAATATGATGCCACAGGTAAAAATACGGGTATATTTGTGGGAACAATGAAAACAGTTGATAAAATTGAGGGCAAATGGGTAAGCGCTGATAATAAAACTAGTTATCCGTTTACATTAACACTTAAAAGTAACATTGCGGCAAATGTATATGGGAAAAGGTATGCTGTTGCACTAAATACTAAAAAGGACAAAGATGTTGAGGAATTTGTTGACAAAATTCAAAGTTATGTAGTAAATGGGGATAAACAGCGATTAGTCGAGCAAATAAAATATCCTATAAATGCTAAAATTAACGGTAAGGTTGTAAAAATACAAAATAAAGATTATTTTATTAAGAATTATGATTTGATTTTCTATCCCAAATATAAGGCATCAATTAGTAATTCATTTACAAAAAATCTATTTGTAAATTATCAAGGGATAATGTTTGGTCAGGATATTTTTAATATTTGGATTAATGAAGTGACTCCTACTGGAGGCATTCCTAAATTAATGATAACGGCTATAAATAATTAAAAGTGGTATTTTAATGAAAAGTAGAATTTAATGTAGTATTATCATTATAAAAGAATAAATATATTTATACTAAAGGAGGAATTAGTTTGTTGGATATAAAAAAAGGAGTAAAGAGTTTTTATGTGGGTGATAATGAAGAAAAACCACTCGCTAAAATGGAATTTGTATATAGTGGAGATGTCATAACCATCGATCATACTTTTGTATCTGATGAGTTAAGAGGTCAAAATGTAGCTAGACAATTGTTAGAAAAAATTGTTAGTTTAGCGAGAGAAACAAATAAAAAAATAATTCCTATCTGTCCTTACGCCAAAGCGGAATTGAATAAAAATGACAAGTATTTAGATGTATTAGTGGATGAAGAGAAATAGAGATTAATAGCAACAATTTATAAAAAACCAGTATGATTATACTGGTTTTTTGTTTTTACTTGACTAAGTTACGTAATTTACTAAATATCATAAACTTCTTCTTGCTCATATTCCATAATTGTATCAAAAACCTCAGTTGCCATATCCTGAGACATATCATTATTTAAAAATAATAATCCTATATCGTTATATCTAGTGCCAATAACATCTTTTGCAATTACTTTCCCAATATTTTCTTGTAAAATATCTGTAATATGTTTTCCAAGTTTATTAGGAATTTCTTTTTGATTCCATGAAGTAAATCCAATCAATGATTTTGATATTTCTGGATTAATTCCTTTCTTTATTAAAATTTCATGCCAAGTTAAACAAGTTGAATCAGATTTTGTTGTCATAGGACATCTCCTCATAAATTTTAAATTTTTATATATTATATAGAATTGATTATATTCATTAAAAATATTCAGTTTTTTATTTTAATATTAAGCTATTAGCAGGACTCTGCAATGTTTTGTAGAATCATATAATCACAAAAGAAAATATAGGTGGATAAGATTTAAAATAACATTATGTGCAGGGAGTAAGGGGGAATAGAATATGACATTACATCATTATAAAAAAGGTAGAGATGAAGATGAGTTTAAGGATCTTTATACTAATTCAATAGCACTTGATCAGCTTCCGAAAAATGAGTTGCCTGAAACAACTTCAGATCCTAAAGTAATTAGGCAATTAGTTCTCGATGAGCTTTTTATGGATGGAAATGCGCGTCAAAATTTAGCAACATTTTGTACAACATATATCGAAGATGAAGTTCATGAGCTCATGGATTTGTCAATCGATAAAAATATGATAGACAAGGATGAGTACCCACAAACTTCTGAAATTGAACATCGATGCGTGAGTATATTAGCAAATCTATGGCATTCACCTGAAAAAGAAGATACCATTGGATGTTCAACAACTGGATCTAGTGAAGCTGCAATGCTTGGGGGCCTTGCACTTAAATGGCAGTGGCGGAAGAGGCGTGAAGCTCAGGGGAAATCTACTGATAATCCTAATATTGTATGTGGACCTGTTCAGATATGTTGGCATAAATTTGCACGTTACTTTGATGTTGAAATTAAAGAGATTCCAATAACCGAAGATGAATTAGGTATAAATCCAGATAAGCTAAATGATTATTGCGATGAAAACACAATTGGAGTAGTGGCAACTTTGGGTAGTACATTTACTGGAATATATGAACCAGTACAGGAGCTAGCTGAAGCCTTAGATAAGATTCAAAATGAAAAAGGTTTTGATATACCTATTCATGTAGATGGAGCTAGTGGAGGATTCATTGCCCCATTTATACAAGAAAAGCTTAAGTGGGACTTTTGCATTGACAGGGTCAAATCAATTAATGCTTCAGGTCATAAATTTGGCATGGCACCACTTGGCGTTGGTTGGATAATTTGGAGGACTGTGGCTGACCTGCCTAAGGAGTTAATTTTTAATGTTGATTACTTAGGGGGACAAATGCCAACGTTTGCTCTAAATTTTTCAAGGCCAGCTGGTCAAATTATTGCTCAATATTACAACTTTTTACGATTGGGTCGTGATGGCTACACTACAATTCAAAGTGAATGTGCCAGCACTGCTCAGTATTTAGGTGAGCAATTAGGAGAAATAGATACTTTGGAAATATTATATGATGGACATGGTGGTATACCGGCAGTTTGTTATTCGTTAAAGGATGAAGCGGAAGCAGGATTTTCACTTTATGATCTTTCTGACCGTTTGAGAATGCACGGTTGGCAAATCGCGTCCTATCCACTCCCAAGTGATCGTCAAAATATGACTGTGCAACGTATTTTAATTCGTCATGGAGTTAGTAGGGACATGATATTTTTACTACTTCGTGATTTTCGTAAAGAACTGGAGTATTTAAAAAATAATCCAGTATTAAATAATCACGACAAAGTTAGTTTTCATCATTAATTTGATGTGAGGTTAAATAAATTTTTTTGTAAATCTCCCTTTTAATGTTTTGTTGTATAATAAATATCTTTGTAGAGATAATAATAATGATAATAGATAGTTATTAAATAAAACAAAAGGGGATATTAAATTATGAAAAACAAACCAGATGACAGAAGAGATAATGTAGATAAAATCCAAGAAAATATTAGTAATACTATTGAAAACTTTAATCTTACACAGGATACTATTGAAATAACAGATAATGATAAAGAGAAGAAGACATTAGAACAAAAGAATGAGAGAAGAGAAGACGCAATTGATGGTATGAGATCAGAAATTAGAGATGAGGCAATAGATAAAAAGAACGGATATAGATAAATTATAAAAATCTCTCTGCTATATAAGTCACTTTTATCTGACTGTTAATTAAGCGACGAATGACTTTGTATCACTTATGATTTTTAAGTTATGTAGAGAAAAACGTAGATATAAAAAACAAATAAAACATAGGATTAACGACAATATCGTTAATCCTATGTTTTGTTTTTTAACAAGAAAATGATAGTTTTTTAGGGCAATTATGACAATAAAATGTTATAATAAAATAATTCTATAGATTAATATGGGTGGATTCCGAAAGCCAGGGTTAAAGGGGGATAAAATGCAAATATGTTGTACAAAGAAACTACAAGATGAGATGGGAATAGTGCTTCAAAATGAAACTGAAGAGGAAGATTTTTTTTGCTGGAGTGTACATTTGATTACCGTAAATCGAAGAAAGACAATTGTGATGGTAAACGATAGCAATAGATTTGGATTTGTTATTTATGGGTTAAAAGCAAAACAATTTAAAAATTTAAATGAGTTACTCATTATTGGAATTAGAAATTGTTTGAGAGATGAAAAAATTAAGGAAGAAATCGTAGATAATTATTTGAAAAGTGCGGGAGAATTTATTTATTCGAAGACAAGAGGTTCGAAATATGTGGCTAGGCTTAATAAAGCTTGTGAACTTATAAAAAGCCTTGGAGATAATTTAGAATTAAGTGAACTTTTTCAAACTTCGGCAACTAGAATAATGAACAAAGACATTGTAAAAATGAGTAAGGAATCCGATTATCACTATCCGTATGAACTCCTAAACAAGGATCTTAAAATATTTGCTGGGGAAGAAATTGTTAGATGTGAGGCAGTAGATTTAATAGTTAAGCTTAAATTATATCCCAAAATGGCATGGAGAAGAATTATAACTCCTATAAATACTACATTTAAGGAGCTTCATGAAATACTCCAAGTCGCTTTTGATTGGAAAGACTACCATTTGTATGAATTCAATATTATTGATGATACAGGTAAATATGTCTTAAATGTTATTAGTGAATTTGAAGAGGTTTATGAAGAATCTCAGGACTGTAAAATACTTTTAGATTCACAGGTTGATATTTCAGAATACACTAATCACAAATATCGAATAGTTTATTGTTATGACTACGGCGATAACTGGGAGCATGAGATTACTATACAAGGTGTTAATGCGAAGTATGATAAAAATTACCCAACTTGTGTAATGGGTGGTGGCAATACTCCACCAGAAGATGTTGGGGGTATTACTGGATATAAGGAATTTTTAAAAATAATGAAAAATCCTAATCATGCTGAATATGAAAATACTAAAAGGTGGGCGCAAGGTCAGAGGTATAAGGATTATGATTCGGACTCTGTAAATAGACGTTTGAAAAATGTTTTGCGCAGATAAATTAGAAGAAGTGATTTGTGTCCTAGTGGAAGTGGCAATAGGGAGGTAATTTCTTATTACCTCCCTAAGGGATCATGTTTTCTCATATTTATTCTACTCTCCAGATAAACGATCAAATCCTATTCCTTTGCCCCATACTGAGATTACAGGTAAAACATCTACAAAGGCATCTGGGTCAGTTTCTGCTATATACCTCTTAATTAACATAGATTCTCTTGGAGAACATAGTGTTAGAAGTTTTAAGCGTGGTAAATTTTTATAACCGCCTTTTACTTCATAACTGGTAACTCCTCTTTTAATAGTGTGGATTATATATTGAGTTATAGCTTGATGATGATCGCTTATTATCTCAAGTTTTACCTTCTTTGAACCAAATCCAAACATTACAGCGTCAATCATATTTACCATTATAATTTGTGAAATAATAGCATAAAGTGCGATATTTGAATTATATACTATAACTGATGATGCAATTAGTGTTCCATCAATACAAAGTAGAATCTCGCTTATGCTTACAAATGTAAAAATCTTATGATGAAGAATTTTCGCAACAGTATCAGTTCCTCCCATTGAAAACCCTCTTTTTAGCACAAGACCAGAGCCAATTCCGCAAATAAGTCCAAAATAAACTGAAGCCAGCATCATATCATTTTTTATAAAGCTATAATTAAATCTTTCAAAAACTATTAATACAAAAGGGAATACTACGGATAGGGTAATTATTTTTATACCTTCTCTTTTTCCCATAGATATCCAAGCAACAGCTAAAACTAAAATAGATAAAATATAGTAGACATAGGTATATTTAATATGGATTAACTTTTCTAGTATTATTGATATTCCAGTTATACCGCCAGTTATTAATCCGTTTGGTCTTAGAATAGAAGTAATTGAAAATGCAATCAATAAACAACCTATGGTTACAAATAAGAAATCCAATACATTTTTATTAAAGTCAATTTTCTTCACAATATCACCATCCTTGCGATTTATTACATATATAATTATTGTAACAGATATTGTTTTGCACTTATAGGTGGTTTAGATTAATTTTAAATAAAATTCAATAAAAATACTGCACTTAGGGGGATCCTAGTGCAGTATTTTTATTTTTTATTTATTTACCAATTTAATAATAGGTTGGTGTATTTAAATTATAGACAATTTATCAAATTTTATTCACTCTAGTTATTTATTGTTTTTAATTTATTATTTTTAATTTATTATTTAATTGTGTAATATATCTTAGAAAATTGAATAAAGTGGTATCATAAGAAATTTTAGGAGGTTAGAGGCTAAATAATATAAGTAAGTTAGAAGTAAATTAAAATAAAATTTAATAATTTAACATAAATAGAGGTGCAGATAAAGGGGTAGTTTTTGAATGTTAAGGATAGGAACATCCAATGTCAAAAATGAAGGATTTGTTTGCCGAAAGGATATTTTGGTTCTTTAAAATATTCTTGGCGATAGAGAACAGTATTTCTATCACTGTCATGAAGTTCTTATGGAGAGCTATTTATGTAATGGAAAGTTAATTTTTCATTGCATTAATAGGTTTTTGTTTCTATTAATTAAGGCACTGAAAATTCAGTGTCTTTTTTTTGTTCACAATAGAATCAACCTAGGATTGCAAATTAGACAACTATGATTAAAAGGGAGGATAAAATGAAATCTTTAATTAGATTAAGAATGAGTGCTCATGATGCACATTATGGTGGGAATTTAGTGGATGGAGCAAGAATGCTTCAATTATTTGGTGATGTGGCTACAGAACTTTTAATTCTAAATGATGGTGATGAAGGATTATTCAAAGCCTATGATGCTGTAGAGTTCTTAGCACCAGTTTATGCAGGAGATTATATAGAGGCGGTTGGAGAAATAGTGAGTGTAGGGAATTCTTCAAGAAAAATGATTTTTGAGGCAAGGAAGATTATAGTGCCAAGACCAGATATAAATGATTCAGCTTGTGACGTATTAGATAAACCAATAGTTGTTTGTAAGGCAAGTGGGACTTGTGTAGTTCTAAAAGATAAACAAAGAAAATAGAGAACAACAAGGAGGTAACAGATGGAAAAATTAATAATTACTGCAGCTATATGCGGAGCTGAAGTTACAAAAGAACATAATCTAAATGTGCCTTATACTGTTCTTGAAATAGCAATAGAAGCTGAAAAAGCATATAAAGCAGGAGCTAGCATTATTCATTTACATGTAAGGAAAGATGATGGAACACCTACTCAAGACTTAATAAGATTCGATGCATGCATGAAAGCTATAAAAGAAAGGTGCCCAGATGTAATCATTCAACCGTCAACTGGTGGAGCAGTAGGGATGAGTAACGCAGAAAGATTACAACCTATAAATCTTAGACCAGAAATGGCAACTTTAGATGCAGGAACTTGTAATTTTGGTGGAGATGACATATTTGTAAATACTGAAAATACAATTAAAGAATTTGGAGAAAGGATGATTGAATCTGGCGTAAAACCGGAAATTGAAGTTTTTGATAAGGGAATGATAGACATGGCTATAAGACTTCAAAAGAAAGGTTTTATTAAAACACCAATGCATTTTAATTTTGTTATGGGTGTAAATGGTGGGATTAATGCATCACCAAGAGATCTATTATTTATGCAAGAAAGTATACCAGCGGGAAGTACTTTCACAGTATCAGGAATTGGGAGATATGAGTTTCAAATGGTAGCTATGGCTATTATTATGGGTGGGCATGTAAGAGTTGGATTTGAAGATAATGTATATATTGAAAAGGGTGTCCCAGCTAAATCAAATGCAGAATTAGTAGAAAGAGTAGTTAGAATTGCGAAGGATCTTAGTAGAGAAATTGCAACTCCGCATGAAGCAAGAAAAATATTAGGTTTATTGCCTTAAATGAAGATAGGTGTTAAGTGATAAAGGGTGTATATCCAAAAAATGAATAGAAGGAGGCGAAATAAGTGAATAAAGTTGTAGAGTTAGAACAAATTAGACCACTACTTAAAGACGGAATGTCAATAATGATAGGTGGGTTTCTAGCCTGTGGAACACCAGAAAAGATTATAGATTTATTAGTAGAAACAAATATTAAAGATTTAACTATAATTGCAAATGATACAAGTTATGTAGATAGAGGTATAGGAAAACTTATAGTAAATGGTCAAGTTAAAAGACTTGTAGCTTCTCATATAGGAACAAATGCAGAAACAGGAAGACTTATGACAGAGGGGAAAATAGAAGTAGAACTTGTGCCACAAGGAACACTAATTGAAAGAATAAGAGCGGCTGGAGCTGGACTTGGTGGAGTTCTTACGCCAACTGGAGTTGGTACTATGATAGAAGAAGGAAAACAAAAACTTATAATAGAAGGAAAAAAATATTTGTTAGAGACTCCAATTAAAGCAGATTTAGCACTTGTTTATGCAAGTGTGGTAGATGAAATTGGTAATGCAATTTATTATGGAACAACAAAAAACTTTAATCCAATTATAGCTACTGCTGCAGAAATTGTGATAATTGAAGCTAAAAACATTGTTAAAGTTGGGGATCTTGATCCAAATAATATTGTTACTCCATGCGTATTGGTTGATTATATTATTAGGGAGGATAACTAATATGGTTATAGATAGTAAACTTGCAAAACAAATTATTGCAAAAAGAATTGCAAAAGAATTTAGAAATGGCCAACTTGTTAATTTGGGTATAGGGCTTCCAACATTAGTTACAAATTATATTCCTGAAGGTGTACATGTTACTCTCCAATCGGAAAATGGAATGATTGGAATGGGAACGGCCCCAGTAGAAGACAACAACGATGTAATTAATGCAGGAGGTCAATTTACTTCAATACTTCCTGGTGGAGCATTCTTTGATACTGCAATGTCTTTTACTTTAATAAGAGGTGGACACGTTGATATAACTGTCCTTGGAGCATTAGAAGTAGATCAAGAGGGTAACTTAGCTAACTGGATTGTACCAGGTAAAATGGTTCCTGGTATGGGTGGAGCTATGGATTTAGTAGTAGGAGCTAAAAAGGTTATTATTGCAATGCAACATACAGCTAAAGGAATTCCTAAAATACTAAAGATGTGTACATTACCGTTAACAGCAAAAGCACAAGTTAACCTTATAGTTACAGAGCTTGGAGTAATGGAAGTCACGGATAAAGGTCTTGTACTTATTGAAATTCATAAAGATACAACAGTTGAAGAAGTTAAATCACTTACTCATGCTGAACTAATAATATCAGAAAATCTGAAAATAATGGATATATAAGAGGGGGTCTCATGATGAAAAAAGGATGCAAATACGGAACACACAGGGTAATACAGCCAATAGGTGTTATGCCACAGCCAGCAGCAAAAATCTCAAATGATATGAATATATTCGATAATGAAATTTTAATTGATGTGCATGCTTTAAATATAGATTCAGCTAGCTTTACCCAAATAGATGAAGAAGCTGGACATGACATCGAAAAAATAAAAGCTAAAATCATTGAGATTGTTGCAGAAAGAGGAAAAATGCAAAATCCAGTAACCGGATCAGGTGGAATGCTTATTGGAACAGTTGAAAAAATAGGTGAAGCATTAGATGGAAAAATAGATCTTAAAGTTGGAGACAAAATATCTACATTAGTTTCATTATCATTAACTCCTTTAAAAATAGATGAAATTATAGATATTAAACCGGACATAGATAGAGTTGTGATAAAAGGAAAAGCTATTTTGTTTGAAAGTGGATTATATGCAAAACTTCCAAAAGATATGGATGAAAATTTAGCATTAGCAGCATTAGACGTTGCAGGGGCAGCAGCTCAAGTTGCTAAACTTGTTAAACCAGGTCAATCAGTTCTTTTATTAGGTGCAGCAGGAAAATCGGGAATGCTTTGCTCTTACGAAGCGGTTAAGAGGGTAGGACCAACAGGAAATGTTATTGGACTTGTAAGAAACGAGGAAGAAAAAACGAGATTGAAAAGACTTGGCTTAAAAATGAAAATAGTTATTTGTGACGCTAGAGCTGCTATTGATGTAATGAATGCTACTTTGGAGTGCAACAATGGGTGTGAAGTGGATGTTGCAATTAATATGGTAAACGTTACCAATACTGAAATGTCAACAATACTGCCTGTAAAAGATGGCGGAGTAGTTTACTTCTTCTCTATGTCTACAAGCTTTACAAAAGCAGCACTTGGAGCTGAAGGAGTAGGTAAAGATATTACCATGATTGTAGGAAATGGATACACTAAAGGACATGCTGAAATAACGCTTGAAGAGTTAAGAGAAAATGAGACATTAAGAGAAATATTCGAGGAATTATATGTTTAATTATAGATAAATTATTATACGATGGAGGGCTGACATGAGGGTTAATAGAAGAGTCGAACTATTTAAAGATGTGACAGATCAGCAGTGGAATGATTGGAAATGGCAAGTTGAAAATAGAATTGAGACTGTGGATGAACTTAAAAAATATATACCACTAACAGAAGATGAGGAGGAGGGAGCAAGGCAATGTTTACAAACATTAAGAATGGCAATAACTCCTTACTATCTTTCTTTAATAGATATAAATGATCCAAATGATCCAATAAGAAAACAGGCTATACCAACAGCACTTGAATTACACAAGGCCCACGCTGATTTACTTGACCCACTACATGAAGATACGGATTCTCCAGTACCGGGGCTTACTCATAGGTACCCAGATAGAGTATTACTATTAATAACTGATCAGTGTTCCATGTATTGCAGGCACTGTACAAGAAGAAGATTCGCAGGGCATAGTGATAGTGATTTGCCAATGTCAAGAATAGATAAAGCAATCGAATATATCAGAAATACGGTGCAAGTTAGAGACGTATTATTATCAGGTGGAGATTGCCTACTTGTTGATGATGACAAATTAGAATATATAATCGAAAGATTAAGAGATATACCCCATGTTGAAATAATAAGATTGGGTTCAAGAGTACCTGTGGTTCTTCCACAAAGAATTACGCCAAAATTAGTTAATATGTTAAAGAAATATCACCCAATTTGGTTAAATACTCATTTTAATCATCCAAATGAAATTACGCAGGAAGCAAAACTTGCTTGTGCGAGACTTGCAGATGCAGGGATACCTCTTGGAAATCAATCAGTTCTTTTAAGAGGAGTTAACGACTGTACACATGTAATGATGGATTTAGTTCATGAGCTTGTTAAAATTAGGGTTCGTCCATATTACATTTATCAATGCGACCTTTCAATGGGACTTGAGCACTTTAGAACGCCAGTATCTAAAGGAATAGAAATTATTGAAGCTTTAAGAGGGCATACTTCAGGATTCTGTGTGCCAACATTTGTTGTTGATGCTCCAGGCGGTGGTGGAAAAACTCCGGTAATGCCGAACTATGTTATATCTCAAAGTCCTGAAAAAGTAGTACTCAGAAACTTTGAGGGTGTTATAACTACTTATGAACAACCAACTAGCTATACTTCAGGTTGCCATTGTGAAGTATGCGAAGGGGTCAAAAAGGTTCACAAAGTGGGAGTAGCTGGATTATTAAATAATCAACAAATGTCAATGGAACCAGTTGGACTTGAGAGAAATTTAAGAGGACACCACGAGTAAAATGGAAGATATAAAAAATATAAGCAGCATTTTCAATATGATTCGCGGTTATGAAAGCATTTCTATAATAGGGATGGATAAAAATGTAGGGAAAACAACTACGCTAAATCATATTTTAAGAGAAGCTAGAGGGAAAATACCCCTTGGGCTTACATCTATAGGACGTGACGGCGAAAAAACAGATAGAGTAACTGGCACCGAAAAACCTAAAATTTATATAGAAAAAGGAAGTATAATTGCGACTGCAAAACAATGTTTATTAAATAGTGATATAACTCGCGAGATTTTAAAAACAACTGGGTTTAATACTCCTATGGGAGAAATAATTATATGCAGAGCAATAAGTGATGGATATGTGGACTTAGGTGGTACTTCTATAAATTCTTATATGACTTTAATATGTAATGAACTTAAAAGCTTTGGAAGTAAACTTGTAATTGTTGATGGTGCTTTTAGTAGAAAAACTTTTGCAGCACCATCAATTACTAATGCTACAATTTTATCAACTGGAGCAGCAATGTCAAAAAGTATGGTAAAGGTAATAGATGCAACCTGTCATACAGTGAATTTACTATCATTAGAGAGTGAAAAAGATATGGAAGTATTAAAGAGTGCGAAGGAAATTTTATGCAAAGGTAAAATAGGTATTATTGACATAGATAATTCTATAAGGATGTTAGATGTTATTACATCAATCGGAGCATCTAAAGAGATTGTACAGCTATTAGACAAAAATACAACGCATGTTGTTATCAAAGGTGTAGTAACAGACAAACTATTAGCAGAAATTATGACATCCACGAACCTCTATAAGGGAGTAACTTTCCTAGTTGAAGACGGAACAAAGTTGTTTTTAACTAGGGAGACTCTTTATAAATTTAAAAATAGAGGTGGAATCATAAAAACAATAAAATCCATCCATATAGTATGTGTTACATCCAATCCAAAATCACCTTATGGGTATGAATTTGATAGAAACAAGTTTTTATATGAACTTCGCAATAAATTAAATATACCTGTATTTGATGTAGTTGGAGGGGAGTAAAATGAAGTTTTTAGATAAGCAGCAGAGAGATCAAATTGGCTTTTCCTTCGTTATGGATAAGCTGGGGATAATCACTTCTTATGGACTTTGCGAGAGCAAAAATATTAGGCCATTTAAAACCTGCGAAACAAATAAATTAACAAATGAATTAAACAACCTAGAAAATATAATTAAATCCATAAAAACTAATACCTATGAGTATAACAAAATAGGTAGAATATTTTGCATTATGAAAGATATTAGAAATTCTATTAAAAGATGTAATGAAGCTGAATCATTAGATGAAGTTGAATTGTATGAAATTAAATATTTTTCAATATTAGTAACAGAATTAAAAAATATACTGGATAAATTACATCTTAATATTGATGAGATTCATTTGAATTCTCTAGATGAAATTATTTACCTTCTAGATCCACAAAAAAATGGAATATCTACTTTTTATGTTTATGATGAGTATTCTGAAACTTTGAAGTATACTCGCAAGAAGAAAAGACAAAAGGAAAAAGAAATTTTTATGGCGATAACTGAAGAGGAAATAAGTGAATTAAGAAAACAAAGATTAGATTTAGTTATAGAAGAAGAAGAGGAAGAGTTAAGGATTAGAAAAGAGTTAACTCTTCAAATTTCTAAAAAAACAGAAATTATAAAGCAAAATATAAGAGCAATAGGAAGATTAGATTTTTTAATTGCTAAAGCAAATTTAGCATTATCTTATAATGCTTCTCGTCCGAAAATTTGTGAGAAGATGGAGATTGAATTTATTGAAGCGTTTAATCCTGAGGTCAAAGAGATATTAGAAAAAAGTAAGAAGGCATTTACCCCCGTTAGTATAAGTCTGTCTAGAGGTACAACTATTATAACAGGGGCTAATATGGGTGGGAAAAGTGTGACCCTAAAGACTATTGTTTTGAATTTGCTTCTTGGGCAAATGGGCTTTTTCGTATTCGCTAAAAAATCAAAATTCCCAGTCCTTAATTTTATTCATTTTGTATCCGATGATATGCAATCCATTTCCAAAGGGTTAAGTACATTTGGAGCAGAAATAATAAAGCTAAAAGAAGTGGTAGAGTGTGCAGCAAGGGGAAATGGATTTATAGCTTTAGATGAGTTTGCAAGAGGTACTAATCCCAAAGAAGGTTATTATCTTGTGAGAGCTCTTTCAAAATACTTGAATAAATTTGAGTCAATAAGCTTAATCTCAACTCACTATGACGGAGTGGTGAAAGATAACATGGTGCATTATCAAGTAACTGGGCTCAAAAATGTAGATTTAAATGCCCTGAAAAATGAGATAAATCTAAATAAAACTCATTCTGTTGAAATAATACAAGAACATATGGAGTATAAACTAGAAAAAGTCTCAAAAGAAAATAAAGTACCAAAAGATGCGCTTAATATAGCAATATTACTAGGCCTTGATGAAGAGATAGTAGGTATAGCGGAAAGTTTCTATAAAGAGGAGGAGTAAAATGGAAAGCAAATTGAATTTAAATTGGGATCTCGTTGAAAAAGCTAGACAATCAGCTAAAAACATAGCAAAAGATACTCAAGAATTTATTGACATGCATACTACAGTAACAGTAGAAAGAACAGTATGTAGACTTTTAGGTATTGATGGTGTAGATGAAGCGTTCGTGCCAATTCCAAATATTGTAGTAGATAATATTAAAGATGGTAATGGATTAGCACTTGGTGCCGCAATGTTTATCGGAAATGCTATGGTTGAAACTGGCCTTTCACCACAAGAAATAGCAGTAAAAGTATCAAAAGGTGAAATAGATTTAAATAAAATACCTATGCACGAAGAATTTGAGATAAAAATGGCTGTTGGTAAAGTGGCTGAAGCAATGACTTTCAAAATCAAACAAAACAGAGATAAGAGGGAATCATATCTTGAAAGATTTGGCGATAAAAGTGGTCCCTATCTTTATGTAATAGTTGCTACAGGTAATATTTATGAAGATATAATCCAGGCAAGAGCAGCGGCAAAACAAGGTGCAGATATAATAGCAGTAATAAGAAGTACAGGGCAAAGTTTACTTGACTATGTTCCATATGGAGCTACAACAGAAGGTTTCGGAGGAACACTTGCAACTCAAGAGAACTTCAGACTTATGAGAACTGCACTTGATGAGGTGGGAGAAGAATTAGGGAGATATATTAGGATTTGCAATTATTGTTCTGGATTATGTATGCCTGAAATAGCTGCGATGGGAGCAATAGAAAGGTTAGACGTAATGCTAAATGACGCACTATATGGAATTCTTTTTAGAGATATTAATATGCAAAGAACGATAGTTGATCAGTATTTTTCAAGAATAATTAATGGATATGCTGGAGTTATCATAAACACTGGGGAAGATAATTATTTAACTACATCAGATGCAGTAGAAGAGGCTCATACAGTGCTTGCATCACAATTTATAAATGAACAATTTGCATTAGTTGCTGGAATACCAGAAGAACAAATGGGACTCGGGCATGCATTTGAGATAAGTCCAGATGTTGAAAATGGATTTGTATACGAACTAGCACAAGCACAAATGGCAAGAGAAATCTTCCCGAGAGCACCACTTAAATATATGCCACCAACTAAGTTCATGACTGGGAATATATTCAAAGGACAAGTGCAAGATGCATTATTCAACATGGTTACTATTATGACAGGACAAAAACTACATCTTCTTGGAATGCTGACAGAAGCAATCCATACTCCATTTATGTCAGATAGAGCGTTATCAATAGACAATGCTCAATATATATTTAGGACTATGAAGGATTTAGGATCAGAAATTACCTTTAAAAAAGGAGGCATAATGGAAACAAGAGTGGATGAGGTATTAAATAAAGCAGCAGATCTAATTGGAGAGATTGAAAAAGAAGGGTTATTTAGCACATTGCAACAAGGAAAATTTGCCGGAATTAAGAGGCCACTAAATGGTGGAAAGGGACTTGCAGGAGTTGTAGAAAAAGAAAAAGCTTACTTTAATCCATTTGTAGATTTAATGTTAAGGGGGGAGAAGTAATGAGTGGAGGACAATATTCATTAGAGGTTAAAGAATTCAATAAAAACTTAGACCTAACAAAACTTAAACCTTATGGAGATACTATGAATGATGGTAAAGTTCAAGTGAGTTTTACTCTTCCTGTAGAAGATAATGAAAGAGGAGTGGAGGCTGCAATTCAACTTTCAAAATCTATGGGTCTTGTTGATACAAACTGTGCTCACCATGAAGCTTTAGATAAAGAATTTTCTTTTTATGTTATTTATGGTTCATTAATGCATACTGTAAACTATGAAGATGTACATGTTCAAACAGTAGAAGTAGAAATAATGGATATGAAACAAATTGGAGAATATATAAAAGAAAATATTAAACGTGAAGTTGTAATAATTGGAGCTAGTACAGGAACAGACGCTCATACCGTTGGAATCGATGCCATAATGAATATGAAGGGATTTGCAGGACATTATGGTCTTGAAAGGTTTCCGATGATAGAAGCTTATAATTTAGGAAGCCAAGTAGAAAATGAAGAATTTATTAAAAAAGCTATAGAGCTTAAAGCAGATGTTCTTCTGGTTTCTCAAACAGTAACCCAAAAGGATATACACATACAAAACCTTACTAATTTAGTGGAACTATTAGAAGCAGAAGGGATTAGAGATAAAGTTGTGTTAATTTGTGGGGGCCCAAGAATAACTCACGAACTTGCAAAAGAACTTGGGTACGATGCAGGTTTTGGACCAGGTAAATTCGCTGATGACGTAGCAAGTTTTGCTATCACAGAAATGGTCGAGAGAGGTTTAGTTTAGTATGAATATAAAATTTTAAGCATCTTCTTACTACTTTTTTAAGGTTAAGTAGCTATTAAATAAGGGGGTATTTACAATGGGTGAAGTAAAAACAGATGAATTGAAAAGAGGATTAAAGCCGCGTCATCTTCAAATGATTGCCATTGGTGGAGCAATAGGAACAGGTCTATTTTTAGCCTCAGGCGGTACAGTTCAACAAGCAGGTCCCGGAGGAGCATTAGTCGCATATACACTTATAGGTGTAATGGTATATTTCTTAATGACAAGTTTAGGTGAAATGGCCACATTCATGCCAGTTACTGGTTCATTTGAAACATATGCATCAAGATTTGTTGATCCAGCATTTGGGTTTGCGCTAGGTTGGAACTATTGGTACAACTGGGCAATTACTGTTGCAGTTGAAATGGTTGCAGGAGCTATGATTATGAAATATTGGTTTCCAGGTGTACCCGCACTTGTTTGGAGTGTTGGTTTTCTAGTATTACTATTTGGTTTAAATATGCTTTCTGCTAAGGCTTATGGAGAGTCAGAATTTTGGTTTGCAAGTATTAAAGTTGTAGCAGTTCTAGTGTTTCTAGCAGTAGGTGTTGCAATGATCTTTGGAATAATTGGTGACCATCATATTGGACTTTCAAATTTTACATTTTTAGATCCTAAAAGTGGTGCTAAAGGACCATTCCCATTTGGTTTTAAAGGAATATTAATGGTTTTTTTAATTGCTGGATTCTCTTTTCAGGGAACAGAACTCGTTGGTATAGCTGCTGGAGAAAGTGAAGATCCAGAGAAAAATGTACCTAAAGCAATTAAAAGCGTATTTTGGAGAATTATTATATTCTATTTAGGAGCTATATTTATTATCAGCGCATTGATACCGTTTACTCAAGCTGGCGTGACCACAAGTTCTTTCACCGTTATTTTTGAAAGGGCAGGTATTGCAGGAGCTGCAAGTATTATGAATGCTGTAGTTTTAACATCGGTTCTTTCATGTGGTAACTCTGGAATGTACGCGGCTAGCCGTATGTTATATGCAATGGCGAAAGAAGGAAGGGCACCAAAGTCTCTTTGTAAAGTAAATTCGAGAGGGGTTCCTGTAAATGCATTAGTAATTACTACATTAGTGGCCTCGGCATCTTTCTTAGTAGGTTTATATGCACAAGAAACAGTGTATATGTGGTTAGTTGCAGCTTCGGGCTTAGCTGGATTTATAGCATGGGTAGGAATTGCAATATGTCACTATCGTTTTCGTAAAGCATTTGTAGCTCAAGGAAAAGATCTGGCTAAATTAAAATATAAGGCAAAATTATTTCCCTTTGGGCCAATTCTTGCACTAGTATTATGTATAATTGTTATATTAGGGCAAGGAGTAACTTATTTCACAGCGGATTCAATTGATTGGAAAAATATTATTGCTTCTTATATTGGACTACCTTTATTCTTACTTTTATGGTTAGTATATAAGGTAAAGAATAAAACTAAGATTGTTAATCTAAAAGAAGCCGATTTTAGTACGAATCACATTCATGACGAAAAATAATTTAAATAGGTTGCAATAAAAATACTGCACTTAGGGGGATCCTAGTGCAGTATTTTTATTTTTTGATTATTTACCAATTTAATAATAGGTTGGTGTATTTAAATTATAGACAATTTATCAAATTTTATTCACTCTAGTTATTTATAATATAATATTTTTTTAAGCAGAGAATAATTTGCTAGGTTCAAAACATTTTGCTATACTTTGTACATTAAAATAATGTTAGTATATTAGATAATATTACTAATACTATTAAATATTAAATATTAAATTATAACTTGGAATGCAGATTAATTGAATTGTAAGCGTTTAAAAAAAATATTTTATGAGGTGAAAAAATGATAAAAAAATTTCCATTAATAAATGAAAAGTTAAAGCACTTTTATCACGGAGCAGACTATAACCCAGAGCAATGGCTTAAATATCCTGGAATTTTTGAAGAAGATATAAGACTTATGAAACTTGCAAAGTGTAATGTAATGTCTATAGGCATATTTTCGTGGGTTACAATAGAGCCCGAGGAAGGAGTATTTAATTTTAAGTGGCTTGATTATGTTTTGGATAAACTCTATGAAAACGGTATCTATACAATTTTAGCTACTCCAACAGGAGCACGCCCTGCATGGATGGCAGCTAAGTATACGCAGGTTCTAAGAGTAGGAGCAAATCGAGTTAGAAATCTTTATGGTCAAAGACATAATCACTGTTTTACATCTCCAGTTTATAGGGAAAAGACACAAATAATAAATAGAAAATTGGCAGAGAGATATTCAAATCATCCTGGAATAGTCGCTTGGCATATTTCTAATGAATATGGTGGGGATTGTCATTGTGATTTATGTCAGGATGCTTTTAGAACTTGGCTTAAAAATAAATATACATCTCTTGATAATTTGAATGATGCTTGGTGGACTACCTTTTGGAGTCATACTTACACGAATTGGTCTCAAATAGAGTCGCCAGCTCCTCATGGGGAAGCAGGTGTACATGGATTAAGCCTAGATTGGAAGAGATTCGTCACAGACCAAACGGTTGATTTTTGCAAACAAGAAATAAAACCTTTAAAAGAAATAAATCCTAAGTTGCCAGTTGTAGCGAATCTTATGGAACTATTTGATGGATTAAATTATTGGAAGTTTACAGAGGTGCTGGACATAGTTTCGTGGGATAATTATCCAAAATGGCATGAAAATGTAGATGAATCTTCTTTAGCTTCTAAGATTTCTATGAATCATGATATATTTAGAAGCTTAATGGGTGGTAAACCATTTATGTTAATGGAGAGTACTCCAAGTGGTACAAATTGGCAGGCTACTAGTAAGCTTAAAAAGCCTGGGATGCATCTGCTTTCGTCTCTTCAGGCTGTTGCTCACGGATCAGATACAGTGCAGTACTTTCAATGGAGAAAAAGCAGAGGATCAAGTGAAAAATTTCATGGAGCAGTAGTTGATCATTGTGGTCATGAAAATACTAGAGTATTTAAAGATGTTACGCAGGTGGGTACGGTTCTTGAAAAATTAGATGAAATTTTAGGCACTAGCGTACAACCAGAAGTTGCTATAATATTTGATTGGGAAAATAGGTGGGCTATAAATGATTCACAAGGTCCAAGAAATTGTGGAATCAAGTATGAAGACACTGTATACGCGCAGTATAAACCATTTTGGGAAAGTGGCGTGCCAGTTGATATAATTGATATGGAATGTGATTTTTCTAGTTACAAATTGCTTGTAGCACCTATGCTTTACATGGTAAAACCGGGTGTAGGAGAAAGAATTGAAGCATTTGTAAAAAATGGGGGAACGTTTGTAGCAACCTATTGGTCTGGCATAGTAAATGAAAATGATCTATGTTTCCTTGGTGGTTTCCCAGGACCTCTTAGAAAGATCCTCGGAATATGGTCTGAAGAGATAGAGAGTCTTTATGATGGTGAAGTAAATAATATAATATTCGATAATAACAATAAGTTAGGGCTAAAAGGTGAATATGAAACTGTAGAGTTAATTGACTTGATACATGCTGAAGGTGCACAGGTACTAGCCACTTATAAATCAGACTTCTTTGCTGGGAGACCTGCTCTTACAGTTAATAAATATGGAAACGGCTCAGCTTACTACATTGCATCGAGAAACAAAGATGATTTCAATGAGTTATTCTATGGTGATTTAATAAAGAGACTTGGGATTAAACAAACAATTAAGACAAAGTTACCACAGGGAGTTACAGCGCAATTACGAACTGATGGTGAGAATGACTTTATATTCTTAATGAACTTTAATAATTGTAATGAAAAAGTCTCTTTAGATGAAAATTTATATGAAGATATACTTTCTGAAAATAAAATAGAAGGAGAAATTAACTTAACGCCATATGGTTTTAAAATTATGAAGAGAAAATCTTTGATATAAAATAATAGATAAAACACAGGACTCGCGTGAATCCTGTGTTTTATTTTTTTATGAATTATAATACAAAACCATCTTCATGCACGGTAGCTGGAATTTTAATTTCTACTGTAGTGCCATGGCCGTACTGGCTTTTAAAAGTTAAGCCGTAACCTTCACCATAAGAGAGCTTTAACCTCTTATCGATATTCTTAAGACCATAACCACTTCCGGTTTTGCTGCTTATATCATCTGTTAAGATTTTATCTATTTTATCCTCAGGTATGCCGATACCGTCATCTTTTACATATAGAGTTATATCATTATTTTCTAATTTACCACTAATTATTATCTCTCCGCATACATTACCACGGCCAAGAATGCCGTGTGAAATAGAATTTTCTAAAATGGGTTGTAGTGTTATTTTTAAAATACTATAATGATAAATATCTTCAGGTAAATCTATTGTTAACTTTATTCTGTCTGAGTACCTCATATTTTGAATATCAACATAAAGGGAGGCATGTGTTAATTCATCTTTAATCGAAACTTTAGATTTACCTTTATTTAAACTTATCTTATAAAAACCTGCGAGGCTCTTAACAGCACTACTGATTTCTTTATTCATATCCTTGAAAGCCATCCAATTTATCATATCCAAAGTATTATACAAAAAGTGTGGATTTATCTGTGCTTGAAGGGCTTTTAATTCTGCATTTTTAACTTCCTTGCCAGATTTATACTGTTCATCAATAAGTATTACCATCTTAGTAATCATAAAATTGTAATTATCTATGAGCTCACCGATTTCATCAGAACTTGAATCTTTAATATAAGTTTCAAGGCTGCCCTTATGAACTTGTCTCATAGCCTTATTAAGTTTTGTAATTCTTCTAGTTATTGAATTTGAAAAGTAGTATGCAAGAGTAAAAGCTATTGTTCCAAGTATACTTAATAACAAAATCAAGGTATTTCTTATAAATTTAATTTTAACAAGAATACTATCATAAGGTATAATTGTCGTCATATACCAATCTGTATTATTTATTAATGAGCTTTTCAAAAGGCATTTATTATTATTTATAGTAAGCTTTTGAAAATTTTGTGTATTTGATGAAAGGCTGGTGGCTAAAGTATTGTTAAGATTATATTTAGCAATTAAAGAGTCATCTGTAGAGGATACAATTACCCCTTTGGAATTTTGTATATATGTAAAGCTACCATCTACAGAATTTGTCTTTTTTATAATATCGTCAACCATTGATTTTTTAAAATCTACACGAAGAAACCCAATATCCTTGGAAAAGTCATTTGGATTTTTTATAGCAGATACAAGGGAAAGTTCCTTAGGAGAGCTAGTAGGTTTATCGTCAAGATAGGAACTAGGACACCATAGATTTCTTGTGTTATTTTCCTTAAATATAGTAAGCCATTTAGAATTCTTGGCCTTATTAAGGCTAAACATATTATAGTCTTCATTGGAATAAAGAAAATCGTTATTTACATAGAGTTTTAAATTACTTATATCAATATCGTTCTCATAAGAACTAAGATATTTGCGCAGAAAAAACATATCTTTAATTTGTTCATTGATAGGATATGTATTAGGGGATTTACCAAGGATAGTAATTAAATTACTATCAATTGTTGTAATATTATTATCATTAGAAATTATATCTGAAACATCATTAACTCTATATAATTTATATGATAAAAAAGAATATGTTTGCTCAAAAGCTTGTTTTGTTGCAGAGGTAATATAGGTTTCTAAAATGGTAGAAACCGTTTTGTATGTTATAGAAGATAAAAGAATTAATGGAATTATTATTAGCATGAAATAAGATAACAGAAATTTTTGCATAAGTTTTAGATTTGAAAATTTTATTTTTCTCATCACAAAAATTTCTTCTTATATTCAGAGGGCGTTAAACCTGTTTCTTTTTTGAATATTTTTGAAAAATAATTTCCATCACCATAGCCTACTTTAGTTGTTATATCAATAATTTTCATGTGAGGGTCTTTCAAAAGATCTTTTGCTTTATTAATTCTGAACTTGGTAATATAACTGTTTATAGTTGTTCCAGTTTCTTCTTTAAATATTGAGCACATGTATGCGGTGGATAAATAAGTTTTATTACTAATATTTTGTAAGGACAAATCTACATCTGAGTAATTATCGTGTATATATTTTAGGATAGATGAAACTGGGTTTATATTCGAATTTTTTTCTTCAACAGCGTCAAAAATAGTATGTATTTTTTCTATCATATAACTTTTGATATCAATAAGAGTGTAAGAATTCGCAAGATATTCAAAAGGGCTTTTATTATCCAAATCATTTTGATTTATGATTAAGTTTCTGTCATATGAAAACTTTAATAATTGATGTAGAAGTCTATAATAAACATCCTTTGTATAATTTATTGGAGTGGAAGCACTCCCTTTTATTTCAGAAGTAAGCCTATTAATTAGAAGAATGCTGTTTTGTTTATCTTCATTTAATAGATTTTCCGTGAAATTTTCAATAAGATTTTCATCTAAGTTGTAAACAAGGAGGCTAATTTTATCATAATAGATTACAGAATTATAATCATAAAAAAAAGCTTTACTCAAGGCATCCACAGCGGAATTGTAGGAAACCGGTATATTTGTAATTCCTATAACTTTTTTACCTTGGCATATAAAAAAAGTTGTGAAGCTCTTTAGATATTCAGATATTAGGTTATATATATTTTCTAATATTGTATTAATAGATAAAGGGTTTATGTCAGTAGGAAAGTATAAGTGCATAAGTATAAGATCATCTTCTTTATAACATAGAATACAATTGAAATTAGATTTAACTACTATTCTTTTCAGCTCAAGGAGAACGGCCGCCTCTATAATTTTGTCCTTATTTAAAATATTAATCAAAATGGTAATGAAACTAGTCCCTGTAAGTTTACTTTCAGGAATTACATCTATATATTTACCTAAATTATAAAAATCAGCATTTTTTTGAATAAGTTTAAGCGCAATATCATTTTTAATATTCAAAGTATTTTCTGTTTCTTTTAGTTTAAGTGTTATTGCATTTTTAATTGCGGATTGAAGTTCTTCAATATCTATAGGTTTTTCAACGTAACTAACGGCTTTAAGCTCAATAGCTGATTTTAGATACTGTTTATCCGAATAGCCACTCAAAAATATAATCTCACAGGTAGGGTAGGTTTTTCTAAGTTCAAAAGACAATTCTACTCCATTCATTCTAGGCATTTTTACATCAGTTAATAAAATATCAGGTCCAAACTTTTCTGCGACTTCAAGAGCATTTATACCATCATAGGCTTGCTCTATTTCAATAGGACCTAGTTTAGCCCAGGGAATTTCAGCAATTATTCCTTCTCTTGTGAAAATTTCATCATCAACTATTAATACCTTAATCATCTTAAACCTCCTAATAACAAAATTTTCAAAGTAACGATTACATAGTAAGTATATAGTTAAATGACGTTATAATCAAATCACTCCATATAAATATGATTTTACTAATATCGTAAAAAATTGCTAATAAATTCTAAACTTGAAGATGATATACTCATGTCATAGTAATGAAAACGTTTATAAGTTGAAAGGATGATGATTATAATGGAAAATACAAGCTTCCTACATAAAGTTAAAAAAAATAAAACTTTATTGTTAATGCTTCTACCAGCGGTACTTTTTTTCTTTATATTTAGCTATCTTCCGATTGCGGGAATAGTTGTTGCATTTAAGAGTTACAACTTTAAGGGAGGAATATTTGGAAGTCCCTGGGTTGGTCTTGATAATTTTAAGTTTTTCTTTATGTCAGGGCAAGCGTTTATAGTAACTCGTAATACAGTTTTATATAATTTGGCATTTATATTTGTTAATACAGTACTTCAAATTGCAATGGCTATATTTTTATCAGAGATAAAAAACAAATATTTTAAAAAGATAACTCAATCACTTATGTTTCTACCATATTTTATATCTTGGGTTATAGTGGGGGTTATATCATATAACATATTTAGTTTTGAGCATGGGACATTTAATTCTGTACTTAAATTCTTTCATGTTGCAGCAATAGATATGTATTCAAAACCACTTGCATGGGTTGTCATTATAATTATATTTTGTGCATGGCAAGGGCTTGGATATGGTACTGTACTTTATTTAGCAGCAATAATGGGTATTGATACAGAAATTTATGAAGCAGCAGAAATAGATGGAGCAAATATATTTGAGCGTATTAGATATATTACACTTCCGTCGCTCGTTCCAACAATAACAATACTTACACTACTTGCGGTTGGTACTATATTTAGAGGAAACTTTGATATGTTCTATCAAATCATTGGAAATAATGGTACGCTTTTCAATGCCACTGATGTTATTGATACATTTACAGTTAGGGCATTACTTCAAACTAACGAAGTTGGTATGGCAGCCGCTGCAGGCCTTTATCAGTCAGTATTTTGTTTCATAACAATAATGGTAGTAAATACTGCAGTTAAAAAACATGATGAGGATAATGCATTATTTTAGAATGGAGGGGTAGGAATATGAAGAAATTATCAAAGGATAGAGCAGTATTTAATATAATAGCTTATGTTGTTATAATAATTATGACATTGTTTTGTATAATTCCATTAATAATTGTAATTTCAGGCTCATTTACATCTGAGTCATATATATTAAAACATGGCTTTAGCTTAATACCAAAGGAGTTTACAACTTCAGCCTATGCACTCGCTTTTAAGGAACCTATGGTAGTACTTAAAGCATATGGTGTTACTATATTTATAACAATTGTTGGAACATTTGTTGGGCTACTTGTAACGGCGATGACAGCATATGTACTTACAAGGAAGGATTTCGAATGGAGAAATAAATTTTCTTTCTACTTTTATTTTACCACTTTATTTACAGGTGGACTTGTACCATGGTATATATTAATGGTTAGATATTTAGGTATGAAGGATAATTATTTGGCACTTATACTCCCATTACTTTTAAGTGTTTTTAATATATTGATAATGAAGAGTTATATGAGTAGCATACCGGATGCAATATCTGAGTCTGCAAAAATTGATGGCGCTGGAGATTTTACTATATTTATTAAACTAATATTACCATTATCTAAACCAGCCCTTGCTACTGTGGGTTTGTTTATTGCTTTAAGATATTGGAATGATTGGTATAATGCAATGTTATTTATTCAAAATGACAAAATGTATAGTCTTCAATATTTTCTTTATAAAATAGTTAATAATATTGATGCTTACAAAAACATATTAGCAACTTCAGGAGGAAGTGTTAATGTTAAAATGGACTTGCCAAGTGAGTCTTTAAAGATGGCACTTACAGTTATAGTTACAGGGCCGATAATATTCTTGTATCCATTTGTTCAAAAATATTTTGTACAAGGACTTACAATAGGTGCAGTTAAGGGGTAATACCCGTTAATTAAATATATAGTACATTATGAGGGGGAAAATTAGTTATGAATAAATTTATGAAAAAGTTCGGGGTTACATTTTTAGTAGCTGGTATCATTATGTCATCACTTTCGGGTTGTTCAACAAGTAAAAATACAACTTCGACTAAAGCAACTGCTGATACAAAAGATGCGGTGAAGCTTAAAATGTATATTCTAGGAGATAAGCCAAAAGATGCCGATGCTGTTTATGGTAAAATGAATGAGATTTTGAAGAAAAAAATTAACGCAACCATTGATGTTAATTTCATATCTTGGGGAGATCAAGCTACAAAATATCCATTGTTATTCTCGTCAGGGGAAGATTTTGATTTGATTTTTACAGCAACAGGATGGTGTTATTATAACCAAATGGCTACTAGAAATGGATTTCTTGAGTTAACACCTGAACTACTCCAAAAATATGCGCCTCAAAGCGTTAAAAACGAACCTAAACTTGCATGGGAACAAGCTAAGGTTAATAAAAAAATATATATGATTCCTAATGACCAAGATGAGTATGCATATTCAGTTGTAGGTATTAGAGGGGATTTAAGAGAAAAATATCATATACCTGCAATTACAAGTCAGGCAGGTCTCGAAAAATATTATGAGACTATAGCAAAAAATGAAAAAGATATAGTTCCTATAATCAATGGCGGAGGACAAAATCTTCAATTTCCTTTAGAGCTTCAGGCAAATGGTTTTACTGGAGTAATGGGAACATATGGTTCTGACCCTATTTTAGGATATAAAATGAATGATACTACTGGAAAAATATTTTCTATAATTGATACACCGGAATATAAAGACTATGCTGTAAAAATGAAAAAATATGCAGACAGTGGTTATTGGTCTAAGAGTTCTATTTCTAGTAAAGAAACAAGAGATGATGGATTTAAAGCTGGAAAGTCAGCATCAATGATTTGGAATATTGGATCAGTTGCAAATGATCTTAAAATAATGAATGCAGCTCATCCTGAGTGGAAAGTAGAAATAGCAGATATATTACCAGGAAGCAAAAAATTTGCTAATCCTTACACTAATAATGGTATGGCTATAAATGCAAATTCAAAAAATTCTGAGAGAGCATTAATGGCATTAGACCTTTTAAGATACGATAAAGATTTAAATGACATAAGTTTTAACGGAATAAAAGGTACTCATTGGGATGCGGTTGGTGATAAAGAATTCAAAACTTTAGGTGCCACAGCTAATTTCCCAGCAGGAAACGTTTGCCCATGGGGATGGCATACATCTATAACTCGTACAGATGTTGCTAGACCAAAGATAGTACCAGAAACTATTGCTAAATGGCAAAAAGATGATACTATTCATAATCCTTTAGAAACATTTACATTTGATGATAGTCTTGTGAAAAATGAAATGGCAGCAATAAACACTGTAGTTACTCAATACGGCCTTCCTCTTCATCTTGGAATAATAGCAGATCCAGCTAAGGGCGTTGAAATTTACAGTCAAAAATTAAAAGCTGCAGGATTAGATAAGGTAATGAAAGCAGTTCAGGAGCAAGCAGATAAATTTATTAAATCTAAAAAATAAACTATAAATATTATTCCACAATTGCATAAATTTACTTAATTAATACCATACTTCATTATTAGTACTATAAGATGAAGTATGGTATTTTTAATAAATTTATGAAAAATTTTAAAAAATATAAAAATAGTTAGTTATAGTATAAGAGGGTATAAATGGAGGGAATATTAATGTTTAAAAATAGGTTTAAGAGTGTTTTATCAAAAGTTTTATGCACAACACTTGTTTTGGGGATAATTAGTAATTTCCATGCAATTATGAAGGTACAAGCGGAAATGTCCAGTACTAGTACATTTGCAAAAGGTGCAGACGTAGGCTGGCTCTCACAGATGGAGGCTACGAACTATATATTTAAAGATAAAGATGGAAATGTAAAGGATTGCTTATCTATTTTAAAAGATTATGGAATTGATTCAATTAGGCTAAGAACCTGGGTTAATCCCTCAGATAGTAAAACCGATGGTCATTGCAGTACATCTGAGGTAGTTGCCATGGCGGTTAAGGCAAAAGCCATGGGCTTTAGAATAATGATAGACTTTCATTACAGTGATACTTGGGCAGATCCAGGAAAACAAGTAAAACCATTAGCCTGGAAAGATCACGATTTTGGCGTCTTAAAGACTGATGTATATGACTATACATTAGGAGTTATGAACGCATTAAAAATTGCTGGTGTTACACCAGAATGGGTTCAGGTAGGAAATGAAACTAATCCTGGTATGATGCTTCCAGATGGAAGTATAAAGGATTATAGTAAATTAGCTCAGTTGATAAATAGGGGATATGATGCTGTTAAGGATATAAGTAATAATACAAAAGTTATTATACATATAGCTGATGGATATGATAATGTGAATTTTAGAAAGTATTTTGATGGTCTCAAAGCTAATAATGCTAAATATGACATAATCGGAATGTCCTATTATCCATATTGGGCAGGAATGGATTATACTTCAAACATAGACGCATTGGGAAATAATTTAAATGATATGGCAGCAAGATACAGTAAAGAAGTGATGGTAGTTGAGGTAGGTGGATTAGATACGGAACCTATAAATACTTACAATATGCTTGTAGCTGTTCAGGATAAAGTAAAAGCAGTTCCTAACAATAGGGGAACTGGAGTATTTTACTGGGAACCAGAAGGCGCAAAAAGCTGGAGTGGATATGCATTGAGTGCCTGGGGCTCAGATGGAAAACCGACAAAGGCTATGGAAGCTTTTATACCTGGTGCAATTGAATATAACCCATTCCCAGTTAAACAAGTAACCCTTGACAAAACAAGCACTGCTGTTGAAGTAGGTGATACTGTAGCTTTAAAGGTTACTATAACACCAATAAATGCAACAATTACGGGTGTTAAATATGCGACTTCAGATTCAACCATTGCAAAAATAGATTCTTCAAATGGAATTATTACAGGGGTTAAGGCGGGAACCGCAACTATTACCGTAACAACTCTAGATGGGAATAAGACTGCAACATGCGAGGTAATCGTTACCAAAAATACTAAGTTAATAAATAATTATGGTTTTGAGTTAGGTTTAAATGACTGGACAGTGACCGGTGATGTAGCAGCATTGGATCTAGAGAAGGATTCACACTCTGGGAATAGTGCATTACATTATAATGATACCATAAAGGATTTTACTGTTTCTCAAACTATTACAGGCTTAGCTAATGGATCATATGAATTGTCTGCTTGGGTTTCGGGTAGTGGTGGTGAAACAACTTCACAAATTTATGCGCAGACATCAGATAAAACCACATTAACAACTAATTTTACAAATTCGGGTTGGCGTGTGTGGACAAAACCTACAATTAATAATATTAAGGTAACAGATGGAACTCTAACAATAGGTGCAAAGTATGTAGCTACGGGAGGACAGTGGGGTAATATTGATGAATTTAAATTAATTAAGAATAATGATATCTCGCTTAATGATTTAAATATAGATTTAATAAAAATAGTAAATTTTGTTAAATACGCAATTTTTATTTTAGTATAAGTATATTAAGTTAATGGCATTATAATATAGAATAATTATTAAAGGAGATGTTTTTTATGAGCCAAAATAAATCCATAGCTGAAAGCAATCAAAATATTATACCTAATAGTGATAATAGTCTGAGTAAAAATATGAGCATAAAACAAAAGGACCAAAGTCTTGTTGCTAATAGCTTAGATAGTAAAAATGCTAACAATGGATATAAGGTTAATGGAAATGCTAGCGTCCAAGCTGCGAATGAAGGGACTAGAAACAAAAACTAAATTAATTAAAAACATTTAAATTTTAAAACACAGTAGATATATATTTTTTATCTACTGTGTTTTATATATATATTTGGATGATGGTTTGTAGATAGTAGAAGACTATGATAGTATATAAACGAATGGGAAACTAACGTATCTTCTGCGAAGATGTTGCAGCACCGCAGGAGATGATTTAACAATGAAATCTAGAAGGAATTATATGCTAGAAACAATAACGAATGGAGGAAATGAAATTATGGCTGATTTGCCAAATTGCCCAAAATGTAATTCAGAATACACATACGAGGATAGAAGTCTTTTTGTTTGCCCGGAATGTGCAAATGAGTGGACTTTAGGATCAGAAATTGAAAATAGTGAAGAGAAAAAAATTATTAAAGATGCAAATGGAAATGTATTAAACAATGGTGATTCTGTAACACTAATTAAAGATCTTAAAGTAAAGGGAAGTCCAACATCCTTAAAAAAAGGTACAAAAGTAAAAAACATTCGTTTGGTTGATGGAGATCACAATATTGATTGTAAAATTGATGGTTTTGGAGCTATGGAATTAAAATCTGAATTTGTTAAAAAAATATAGGTAATATTTTATAAACAAAAAAATAGATGGAGATGATTTAATTGGTTGATTTAGCACTTCTAGGATGTGGAGGAGGGATGCCAATTCCAGAAAGATATTTATCTTCACTCCTCATAAGTTATAAAGGAAGAAAAATATTAATGGACTGTGGAGAAGGCACTCAGGTATCTATGAAAATACTTGGGTGGGGATTTAAATCAATAGATGTGATTTGTTTAACTCATGGACATGCAGATCATATTGTTGGACTTCCAGGTTTGCTTTTAACAATTGGTAACAGTGGCAGAACGCTTCCAATTACTATAATTGGGCCTATAGGTATTACAGCTATTATTAAAGGGTTAATGGTTATAGCCCCTTATCTTCCTTATGAAATTAATATCTTAGAAAATCCACAAGAACCCGTGAAGATAAAAGCTTCATTAGATCCTACAAAGGCTACAGTAGGAGAATTTAATGACTTGATAATTTCAACACTGGAACTTGAGCATTCAACTAATTGTTTAGGTTACAGCCTCTATTTTAATAGAAAACCAAAGTTTGATGTCAAAAGTGCAATTGAAAATGAAATACCAAAGGAATTTTGGAATAGACTCCAGAAAAATGAGATTATAACGGACCATGGAAAAACATATTTTCCAAAGTTGGTTTTTGGAGCTGAAAGAGTAGGAATAAAGATTAGTTTTATAACAGATACAAGACCAATTTCTAAAATAAAAGCATTTATTAATGGAAGTGACTTGTTTGTATGTGAGGGAACTTATGGTGATGAAAACGATATTGAAAAAGCTACACGAAATAAACACATGACTTTTTGCGAGGCAGCAAAGCTTGCTGTAGATGGAGAAGTACAAGAACTTTTATTAACACATTTTAGTCCTTCAATGCTGAGCCCAGAAGAGTATAAAGATAGAGCGGAAGTCATTTTTAAAAATACTTTTATTGGTACGGATAGAAAAGTGCAGTCGCTTTCTTTTAAGGATTAGAAAAATAATTATCTATAAAACCACTACTTATGGGAGTAGTGGTTTTTGATATTTCCTAGGAAATTTAAAGGGTAATTGTAGAATGATATTGAAGTATGTAATCAGAGTGTTTTGCTAAAAAATGTGATAAGATAGTAAAATTAAATTTTTAGGGTTATTTAAGACAATATTTGAATACTATAAATAGGAGCGTAAATTAAGAACGATTAGTTAAATTATTAAGGGGAGGGTAAAAACATGCCGCAACAAAGTAGCGATTTAAAACGTAGGGCAATGCAGCAGTTAAATGGTAAATGGCTTCAAGCTGGGATCGTGTGTTTTATTGCTTGGTTAGTTACAATGTCATTTTCAGGGGGGAATGTTGTACATTCCTTTCAAAATGTTTGGCAGAATGAAGAATTGGTTAGAGTTCCAATGACGTACTCATCCAATGGCTTTGGTAGTTTGGTAAGTTTTGTTTTGTCTGGACCAATAACTCTTGGTGTATCAGCTTATTTTCTTAAGCTTATACGGAATGAGGGGCCAGTTATTGAAAATATGTTTAGTGGTTTTAAATTTTTTGTGAAATCATTTGTTCTAAATTTTCTTATTGGGCTTTTCACAATTTTATGGACTTTGCTTCTTATCATTCCAGGAATTATTGCTTCGCTAGGATATTCAATGTCATACTATATTATGATGGATAATCCTGAACTAAGTGCCTCAGAATCATTAGACCGAAGTAAACGCATGATGGTTGGCTTCAAATTTAAACTGTTTAGTTTATGGTGTAGTTATATAGGCTGGTTCATATTAGGAATAATAACTTTTGGTATAGGATTTTTATGGATTAATCCTTACTATGAAGCTGCTAAAGCTAACTTTTACCAGGATATAAGATTTAATATAATCTAAACTTTTATACCCTAAAAAAAACAGAGGGATATTATTCAGTCCTTTGTAGAACATTAGATGTAGTATTTTTAAAATATTATATTATAGTTTAGGGAGGAATAAAAATGCCAAAGAAAAATAAAATCTATGAAATCACAATTAGTGAAGACGGTCTAGAAAACTATAAAGGTCAAGATATTAGTGCAAAGGATATGGCTGAAGACTTAGGGATTGATAGCGTAATGACTGATTTTCAATGGGATGAAGATATAAAAAAAGGTGTAATTCTTACTGGTAGGATTTTAGACAGTATATCTGTAGAAGATGCTTTTGAGGAATTGGAAAACGCTGAGTATATTGAGGATGTAGTGGAAAGCTAAAGATTTTATGTTATAGTCTTAGAAAGTGTTGATATAATGAAAAATAATAATTATAAAAACAACTTGAAAAATTTTCAAGTTGTATTTTGTTGTAGTATTATTAAATCATCTCCTTCGGAGCTGTAAATTAACGACTTCAGAAGGAGAGTTAACTCCCAATTATAGATGTGAAAGATTTTCCTTCTGAAATATCGTTAAACAAATTGGTATAAATTGATGGTAATGAAGGGAGAATTATAATGAAAATTGAAATTAGACAAGCAGTCATTAGGGATTTAGACGCGATAACGAAAGTGGAGTCAAGTTGTTTTCCAAAGGCGGAAGCAGCTACAAGAATATCTTTAGAAGAACGTATCAAAACATTTTCAGAGAACTTTTTCGTAGCAGAAGTAGATGGGGAAATTATTGGGTTCGTAAATGGTTGTGTTATTAATGGAACTGTTATCTATGATGAGCTATACGAGGATGCTACACTACATAATCCAAATGGAGATTATCAGACTATTTTTGGATTAGATGTAGTACCAAAGTATCGTAATCAAGGAATTGCAGCGCAACTCATGAATTATATGATAGAGGTATCAAAGGTAGCGGGCCTAAAAGGGGTTATTTTAACGTGTAAGGAGAGACTTATTCATTATTATGCGAAATTTGGATATAAAAATATGGGTGTATCTGAATCAGTACATGGTGGTGCGAAATGGTATGACATGATATTAACGATAACACATTAGAAAATGTAGATTGGAAAGCAAAGCTTTCACATATTAATGAATTATCAATTTAATTTATTATTTTCAACAATTAAGAGCACTTATACCTATTATCGAATATACTATAATCTTTAGGGAATATAAATATAAGAGATAGTAAAGCAATGTTATGAGGAGTGATTACAAATTAAAGAGGCAATTGATTTTCTAAAAGATCTTTTAAGAATTAACAGTAGCAATCCACCTGGTAATGAAATACTGGTAGCTATGGCTATTGCAAAGCAGTTAAGGGAAAGTGGTATTGAATCTAAAATACAATCTGTTGGTGACAACCGTGCCAATTTAGTGGCTAGGATAAAAGGAACAGGAAATAAAAAAAGTTTAGTTTTTTGTGGTCATATGGATACTGTGTCAGTGGGAGAAATTCCATGGGAACATGAACCATTTGGGGCTGAGGAAATTGATGGTCGAATTTATGGGCGTGGATCCTCTGATATGAAAGGTGGGCTAGCTGCTTTAATTATGGCTATGATTGAAGTTTCTAAATCAGGAATAACATTGGACGGGGACCTCGTTTTTGCAGCGACTGCAGGTGAAGAGGTTGATTGTATAGGTGCAAATACTATGGTAGCAGATGGAAGTTTGAATGATGCTGGAGCTATGGTTATTGCTGAGCCTAGTGGTGGTGAGATTTTTGTTACCCACAAAGGTGCATTATGGCTGGAGGTAATTTCATATGGAAAAACTGCTCATGGGTCAATGCCTGAACATGGAATTAATGCGATTGATAACATGAACTATTTTATAAATACTTTGCATGATAAGTTTAAATTCAAATATAGAGAGGATAGTCTGCTTGGGGGTCCAACTTTAAATATTGCTACTATTTCTGGTGGCGTCCAAGTCAATGTAGTGCCTGATATGTGCAAAATGCAAATTGACATTCGTACTGTTCCTGGTCAAAACCATCAGGAAATTCTATCAGATATTAAGGAATTATTAGCAGAAATTGAGTCAAGTTCTAAAGCTAAATTTGATATTAAAGTTTTTAATGATAAAGTGGCATTGAAAAACAAATCAGATGATCAATTTATTAAGTTAGCATTAGATACAGCAACAGAATTATTTGGAAGTGAGTATAAAGGCAAAGGTGTAAATTATTGCACAGATGCATCCATATTTGTTCCAAGTTTTGATAACAATTTATCTGTTATTATTTGTGGACCTGGCGAAGAAACGCAAGCTCATAAGCCAAATGAATACGTAAAAATAAGTAAATACATTGATTCTATTAAATTATACAAGGAAATAGCATTACGATATTTAAAATAATAAAAAAACACATTTTTTTTGTAAAAAGGTAGAAATATATGCTAAACATTAGTATAATCGAAACAGGAATAAATTAAACTAAATGTAAAAATTCTGAATGTGAGGAATATATATGATCGAACCAATACTTTTAGCACTTGTTTTTGCAAAGATAAAAGGGTATAAAATAAGACCACTTTTTAAGAACTGGGCGATATACCCTGTATTAACATTTGTACTATTGTATGTAATTTCAGAGGTTATGATATTTAATGATAATTATTCATTTATAAAATATACCAGTGTTTTCCATTATTTTTATCTTTTAACATTTATAATTTTGATTATTAAATATAAGCTTAATTTTAGCGCAATTATAGGGTCAATATTTATTATTATTGGAAGTATATTAAATAAGATTGTTATAGCTGCCAATAATGGGAAAATGCCAGTATTCCCAAAATTATCATACTTAACTGGTTATGTAAAACCAGATTCTTTTATGAAGGTTAAGGATATACACATTTTAGGAAGTGGAGTTACTAAAATGAAGTTTTTAACAGACATAATTGATGTAGGTTATTGTATTATGAGTATTGGCGACATATGTATAAGAGTTTTTGTTTTTATAATTTTATTTAATACTATAAAAGTCATTAACAAAACATAAATAATAAAGGATGAAACTTTGATTAAATAGTATATAAAATTAATTGAATTATATTAATAAATATATCCTATTTTGTAATATTAATGATATAATTGATAATATATACAAAACATTTGTAGGATTGTTAGGAGAAAAATAAGAAATGTTGAGATTGACTTTATTAGAAGTGATTTTAAGAAGTTTGCCGGAGGAGTTTTTAGTTATTTTTGCAGTTTATGTATTTTCTAAAACTGTCATTAATGTAAAAGAATATATAATATCAAGTATAATATATCTTATTGCAGTTTATGTAATAAGGTTATTACCAATTCAATATGGTGTACATACTATTCTTAATATTATAATAATTATTCTAATAACAGATAATATAAATAAAATAAGTATAATCAAATCTATAAAAGCAAGCATAATGACAGTAATTCTGTTATTTGTTTGTGAAGGAATTAATGTTTTTATAGTTCAATACGTATTTAAAGTAGATGTTAATCATGTGTTTAGTCAACCTTTATCAAAGATATTATATGCTACTCCATCATTGGTGATTTTTGCACTTATAGTATTTACATATTACGTCTATTTGGTTAAAAAAAATAAGTTGAGTGAGGTAATGAATGGAGAAGATATCTAATAATATTGCTAATAAAGTAGCAGTGGAATTATCACTTGATGAGGATAATAGAGAGGTAATTGCGTATGGTGCTTTTGCTTTAATGCAGACATTTTTTTCTGTAATTCTTGTATTTTTATTTGGATTGTTGTTTCATGTAGCTTTTGCAGCTATAATAATATCTTTTACAGCTGCTATACTTAGAAAATATTCAGGCGGGGTTCATGCAAGCTCCCCTGGAAATTGCACTTTCATAGGAATAATTGTAAGTGTAGGACCGGCGGTATTAATATCACTTTTAATAAGCGGTGTGGTTAATTTAAAATCAACAATAATACTGGGAGTTGTGATATTTATATGGTCCTATTACACAATTTATAAATTAGTTCCAGTGGACAGCATAGCGAAACCTATAGTAAAAGAAGAAAAAAGAAATCGGATGAAAAAAGGATCTATAATACTTTTAAGTGCTTATTTAGGTATAACAGTATTTCTTATCCTGCTTTATATAAGTAATGGAGAAAAAAAACTTGTGTTTTATGTTTTATGTTTATATTCTGGCATATTATGGCAAGTATTTACTCTTACATCTCTAGGGCACTTATTAGTAGGTAAAGTAGATCACTTTTTAAATCATATAATTAAAAAAAGGGGGTAAATATTATGAAATTTATAAAGAAACACCTATTCACTTTAATTGCAGTAGTAACAACACTTATGGCAACTTCTGTGGCTACTTCGGCATGTTATTTTTCTACTTATCAGCCTGAAGAACCAAAATGCCTAAGAGAAAAATAATAAATAAAAAAGGTCAGTTTACTGACCTTTTTTATTTATTATAATGAATTTAATGAGGTAGTGATAATATGGGTGATTTAAAAGAAAACAAACAAAAAAAAATTCGAGAAATAGTGTCAATAGTAAAATTAGCTTCATTATTATTTTCTGGAATGGCATTTCTAAGATATTTTTTTAAGGGTAATACCATAGCAGAAGTCACAGTAGATACTAATTATAGTTTTATTTCATTTTTCGTAGTTATATTAATATTATTGTCGGTATATTTTATATGGTCAATAGCGACTGTTGAAAAAATAGATTCAAAATATATTAACATTGTACAAATCATAGAAAACCTTGTATTTATTCTATTTTTTATTATTGTTATATTTTATTCAGGTAAAAATACAAGTGATTATAAATTTTTATTTTTATTTATTATAATAACTTCAACACTTCAACAAGGCATGAAACAAGGTATGTTAGTTGCAAGTATTTCTTCAATTTTTATATTATCATTAGATCTTATTATGGGTGCACCTAATGTACAAGTTAATCAGTTTTTTGAGAATGATTTAATTTTAGCTGGAGTTTTTATTCTTACTGCATGGCCGTTGGGATTTTATGTGAGAATAGAAGATGAACATATAAAGAAACTCGAGGGATTAGCAAATGAGGATGGGCTTACAGGGCTTTATAATCATAGATTCTTTTATGATGCATTAGAGGGAATAATGAAAACCTGTGAAAAAGAGAATAATTTAGTAGCGATGATTTTAATAGATATAGATTATTTTAAAATTTATAATGATATGAATGGACATCAAATGGGTGATGAAGTACTTAAGTCAGTTGGTTTTATATTGAAAAATAGTTTTAGAAAAGATGATGTAGTTGCGAGATATGGGGGAGAAGAATTTGCTATAGTTCTTCCAAATACTTCTGAAGAAGATGCAATTAAGCTAGCAGAAAGATTAAGAATAAAGATAGAAACAACCTACTTTAGTGGTGAAGAAAATCAGCCAAATGGTAAATTGACTGTATCAATAGGAACATCGATTTATCCAAATAAAGCTAAAAATGCTATTGAACTTTTTAAAAGTGCGGATGATGCACTTTATAGGGCTAAGTTTTTTGATAAAAATAGGGTTGAAAGTTATACTTCTATATTGGAAGAATTAAAAATTGATACAGAAGATGAACATATAGATATTATTACATCAATAAAAACTCTGATAAGTGTTATTAACGCTAAGGATAAATATACATATGGTCATGTCGAAAGGGTAGTTATTTACGGTAGGTTACTCGCTGATAAACTTAAACTAAATGAAAAAAATAAAAAGGAATTAATATATGGCGCTTATATGCATGACATTGGAAAAATAAATATTCCAAAGGAAATATTAAATAAAAATATGCCATTAACCCCAGATGAATGGGAAATAATGAAACAACATTCAGTAAATGGAGTAGAGATTATAAAATCTGTTGAATCACTTAAGGAAATTGCTCCTCTAATATTACACCATCATGAAAGATACGATGGTAATGGATACCCAGATAATTTAAAAGGAAAAGATATACCTTACCTTGTAAGGATGTTAACAGTAGTAGATTGTTTTGATGCTATGACGTCTTCTAGACCTTATAATATAAGAAAAACTTATAAAGAAGCTATTGAGGAGCTTAAAAGATGTAGTGGTAAGCAGTTTGATAAAGAAATTGCGGATTCGTTTATCGAAGTTATTAGGGAAAATGAAAATCGTATAGGTAATGTAGATGATTAGAAGATATTTTTGATTTATTATAAAATCACAAGAAATTCAGAAAATGTGGATAACCTTATCAGTATTTTCTGAATTCTGTTATTTGTTTTCATATTTCAAAATTAATTGTATATTATATAATTCTTTTGCATTTAATTCTGGATCAGTTCCCTTAAAAAGAGGATTTTGTTTATACCAAGACTTATTATTGAAATAGCTTTTAAAAGGTTCACTTTTAAATATAAAACCATGTCTTGCAAAGATTTCATTTCTAGCTAAAGATAAATCTCCTTTTACTAATGTAGATACATCAGAGTCTAAAAGATCTTCACTACTGCTTTTGGAAAAAACATAGGAATCAGTCGAATCAGTTTTATTTGCAGATGTAGTAGCTTTAGATTTTGCTTTAGGGGTTTTATTATTAACAGTATTACTTGGAATAACTTCGTTTTTTATAGAAGTTGTATCTGAAGCTCTAGTAGTTGTGGATGAAAATTTTGAAAGCGAAATATAATAGCTAATAAATCCTATTGATAACACTCCAATTACAACAGCAATTATAATAAATCTTTTAGTATTAGGTTGATTTTTGATGCTTGCCATTGAAGTAGTCATTTCGTTTGAAGCATTAATTTTCTTTGAAGTATTTGCTACTGGTATAGTTGAAATCTTTTCGGGATTTACTATATTTTGTTTTGTGCTTTTATTACCACATTTAAAGCAAAAATTGGCGCCATCTTTTATCTCAGAACCACATTTAGAACAATACATAAACCACCGTCTCCTCTTTAAGCTTTATAATAGATATTATACTAAAATAAAAGTGGATTTTAAAGGTTTTAAAATAAAAACAATGAGTTTATGTCGAATTCATGCTAAATTTATAATTTGTTAGCAATATTTAATATTAGCCTTTACCATTACTCATGAATTTATTATAATGTAAGGTAACTATAGAAGAAAAATATAAAATGAAAAATAGTTAAGAAGGGGACAAAAATGAAAATAGATAAGAAATTATTACAATACTGTTTATATGCCGCGGGGACAGTGCTTTTAATTTATATGGGCATAACAATTTTTAATGATATAGGTGTTATATTTTCTTTTTTATCGAGCTTTATAGGGAAAATTATTGGACTTGTAAAACCACTTCTTATGGCATTAGTAATTGTGTACTTGTTGAAGCCAGGGGTGAAAACTATTGAAAATTTCTTAAAAAAGAGAAAGATATTTAAACGAGCTGCTCCTAGAAGATTAGTAGGAATTTTAGCAATTTATATTTTGGCAATAGCTGGTATTGGTGCCCTTATTAGTGGAATATATATTATGATTGGTGGAAAGCTTTCTAATAATATAACTATAACTAATATGACAGACTATCTTACCAAATATTTAAATAACCCAGCATTGTCAGTTAGTTCAATCACTAAGAAATTACAAAACTCAAATATTTCGATGTTAGGAAATCTAAATGATAAAATAACTCAAATTGTAGGGTATGTTCAGACATATTTTACGACAAGTATAGGAGTAATGACAGATTCTGTTTTATCTATAGGTGGCAATATAGCTTCATTTTTTATAGCTTTAGTATTGAGTATATATTTAATACAAGACTCGGAATACTTTATGGATTTATGGGAAAAAACTTTTAATCTCATATTTGGGAAAAGTAAAGTAGGAAATAAATTAAAAGAAGTTTTATCAATTATAGATATTACTTTTTATAAATATATAAGAGGTCAATTATTAGAGGCTTGCATTGTAGGCGTTTTATCAGCTATCGTATTGTATTTCGTTGGAATAGATTATGCTTTAATAATAGGAATTATTGCAGGTATTTGTAATATGATACCATATATAGGGCCTGTTGTTGGAACTATCCTGGCAGTAATTATTGCGTTACTAAGTGGACAACCTATTAGAGCAGTATGGGCAGTTGTTGGCATGATTGTAGTCCAAGAGGTAGATAATAAATTACTTGCACCGAAAATTGTTGGAGACAGTGTGGGACTACATCCGGTATTTACTATGCTTGCAATTATAATAGGTGGAAGTGTATGGGGACTTATAGGTATGATGATAGCGGTACCAGTTGCTGCTTCTTTTAAAGTATTAATTAGCAAATGGTACATCTATCATATGGAGAAAACTAATAACTAAAGATAATTTAATTTAGCTTGTCTGTTAGTTTTATATTTAATTAACTTTAAAATTGTGTATGCGCCAAATATAATTGTATAAGTACTTAATTTTAATAGATCAATTTCTTTTTCATTTAACATTATAATCAGGATATGTACGTACACTAGAAAGTAAAATATGTATGCTCGTTTTTGCAATTTTCGCCACTTCACGCTTTGCATTTTGCGTCTGATCCTTTTAAATGAGGTAATAAATAAGGGAATCATTATAACAAATGCAATAATCCCAACAATAATATAAGCTATATATAATTTTGGTATTACACCTGTGCTAAACATTTTTGGAAGTTTAAGTACGATAAAACGAACAAAATAAATAAGAGCATGAGGTATTATAAAGATAGAGGCCATAATTGCGAGTTCCGCCCTTATGCTTTGGAGTTTTCTTGTTATTTTCCATTTGGTATTTAGGGCGCCTGCAAACATTACTAAAATAAAAAATGCTATGGAAATATAACCTCTTATAAATATTTTTTCTAGGTAGAGAGGAAAGCCAGAAAGTTTGACGCCTGAGGTTATTCTAAGAACTTCATAAACAGTAGTAATGATTCCAATAAATATGGATATTAAATAATAAGTCCAATAATTTTTTTTGATGTTTGATGTAAAAAATAACGATAAAATTAAAACGAAAATTAAAGAATAGATAAAAATCATGTAAAAACTCCTCTGTTAACTTCTTATTTGATAATGATTATCAAAACCATTCTACTTTATTAATTTCATGAAGTCAATAACAAATTATGTTTTTTTATATAAAGTTGTTAATAAAATGATATGTTTACTATGTTTATATAATCAAAAAATAAATATACCCTCTAATTTTTTAGAGGGTATATAAAAATAATTACTTATCAGGCCATTTCTCTGCCCATTTTTGGATTTCATCCATAGTTTTTTCTAAGTCTTTGCCTTTCTCGGTAAGTCCATATTCTATACGTACAGGCATTTCTGGGTAAACACTACGAGTAATAATGCCTAGTTCTTCTAATTCTTTAAACCTTTCTGTAAGTACACGAGAACTTAAAGCTGGAATAATCTCTTGTAGCTCTGAAAATCTTTTTGAACCACTTAATAAGGAACGTATAATTAATCCAGTCCATCGTTTTCCTAAAATTTGAAAAGCTGCCTCAAATCTTGGACATAAATGAAATTTATCCATACTAAATCATCTCCTATAATTATTTTAACATACTTACTTGACAAAAGTAAGTATGTTAATGTATTATAACAACATAAAGTAATCAAATTACATAAAGTATACAAGTTACTTTATGTAACAAAAGATTAGAGCATACAAAATTAATATTAAAACAATACTAATTATTTAAATTAAAAAAATATATTAAAGAGTGAAAAGGGGAATGTAAAAATGTCAAAATTATTATATATAACTGCAAATCCAAAAACTAAGGAAAATTCGTTTAGTTTAGCTGTAGGAAATGAATTTTTAGAAGCTTATAAAGAATCTAATCCATCTGATGAAATAATAACTTTAGATTTATATAAAACAGAGGTTCCATTTATTGATGAGGTAGTATTCAGTGCTTGGGGAAAACTTGGAGAAGGAGTTACATTTGAAAAGTTAGATAAAGAAGAACAGAATAAAGTATCTGCTATGGGTAATTTATTAGATCAGTTTATAGCTGCTGATAAATATGTATTTGTTACACCACTTTGGAATTTCACAATACCTCCAATGATGAAAGCGTATTTAGATAATATATGTATAGTTAATAAGACATTTAAATATACACAAAATGGACCAGTTGGACTTTTAACTGATAAAAAAGCAGTTCATATTCAGGCTAGAGGTGGAGTTTATTCTGTTGGACCTGCCGCTGATCTTGAATTAGGAGACAGATATATAAATACAATATTAAGTTTTATTGGAATTACAGATAAAAAATCAATTATTGTAGAAGGTATGAATGAGGCTCCAGATAAAGCAGATGAAATAAAGAAAAATGCTATAAATGAAGCAAGGAAAGTAGCACTAAAATTTTAATATGTAAGTATAATTATTCTGTTAATTAATACAACAAAACTCCTTTTCTTAAATTTAAGAAGGGGAGTTTTGTTGATTTTAAAAGATAAGCATAGATAAAATTTGTAAGTATTATGGTATACTTTATAAGTGAATTAGAAACAGGACTAACTGGGGGAGAGTAATACATGGTTATTTTAACAACTTTATATTTTTTATGTGGAATTACATATGTAATTTTGGGTATTATTACATTTTTAAATGATTCGAAAAATAAGTTAAATAAACTATTTTCTGTAATGGCCATAAATTTGGCTTTATGGTCATTTATGTTCTTCTTGATGAATTGTTCAAGGAGTGCTAAAGCTGCAAGTGATTTTTATTTATATTCTACATTATTTTGGGTGATTTTTTATTGCCTATTTTTACATTTTATAATTATTTTAACTAATAAAGGTGCTTTTTTAAAAAAGAAATTCGCTCATATAATTTTATATTTACCAGCAATAATATCTGTTTATCTTTATGTTTTACATACAGAAACATCACAAAATTTTGTTGAAACAAAATTAGGTTGGGCTTATATATCATCAAAAAATAAGGGGTTTATTTGGTCGAACTTTTTCAATATATATTGGTTTTCTTATATGATTTTAGTTATATTCTTATTATTTAAATGGTGGAGGAATTCAGAAATAGTAAGGGAGAGAAAACAGGCAAAACTTATATTGGTAACAACTTTTATTACAGTTGTTGCAGGTGGAATTACAGATAGTCTAATTCCAATGATTAGAAGGCCATTTATGCCATGCATTGGTATTATACTTATTATAATACCTGTAATTGGAGTATGGTATTCTATTAAAAAATACAAATTAATGGACCTTAACCCTGAAAATTTTGCTCTAGATGTTATGAAAATAATGAGTGAAGGATTAATTATTGCAAATCATAAGGGTATTATAAAAGATATTAATAAAGGGGCGATTGAACTATTAGGTTATGATAAAAGTATGATAATTAATAAACCTATAAATTATTTATTCCCAGATACAATAGAATTATCTGAATTAACGGACTGTAGTAGTTTTGAAATTGAAGTTTTACAAAGTAACAATAATAAAGTGCCAATACTTTTGTCTTCTTCAGTCTTAAAGGATGAGTGGGGAGATTCGCTCGGGATTGTTTGCATTTTTCAGGATATATCTGAAATTAAACTTGTTCAGCAAAAACTGAAGAAATCATATGCTGAACTTGAAATTAAGGTAGGGGAGAGAACTAGGGAGTTAAGTAGTTCTAATGAAGACCTCGAGTGTGAAATAGGTTCACGTATACATATGGAATTTAAAATTAAAGAATTAGCTTATTATGATTTCTTAACGGGGTTACCAAATAGAGCATTATTTATTGATAGATTAAATCAGGGAATTTTTAATGCGGATCTAAGTAAAAGTTTCCTAGGGGTATTATTCCTTGATTTAGATTCCTTTAAAAGGATAAATGACACAATGGGACATGCAAAAGGTGATGAGCTTTTAAAAATGGTTTCAAAGAGGTTAATAAATACAATGTTGGAAAGTGATACAGTTTGTAGGGTTGGAGGAGATGAATTTCTTATTCTGATTCAAAATATAAAAAACAACGAGGAGATTAAAGCTGTATCAGAAAAAATACTTACTGATCTTAAAAAACCTTTTATAATAGATAATACTGATTTATATATAACTACTAGTATTGGTGGGTCCATTTATCCAATAGATGGTAGTGATGTAGAAACATTAATAAAAAATGCTGATATCGCAATGTATAAGGCAAAAGAAAAAGGTAGGAACAAATTTCAACTTTGTACTGAAGTTATCAAAGAGAGCTTAGTTGAAGAGATGAAGTTAACAAAAAGGTTATTTGGGGCAATAGAGAGAAATGAACTAGAATTATTTTATCAACCACAAATTAGTTTAATAACAGGTGAAATAATTGGTCTAGAAGCATTAATAAGGTGGAACAATAAAGAACTTGGAATGGTAAATCCAATAGATTTTATACACATAGCTGAAAAGACAGGTTTGATTTTACCAATAGGTGAATGGGTACTTAAAAGTGCATGTAGGCAAAACAAAGAATGGAAAGATAAGGGTATTTTAAATGTACCTATAGCAGTTAATATTTCAGTGAATCAATTTCAAAACACAAAAATAATTGAAGATATTGTTCTAATTTTAAAGGAAACAGGTCTTGATCCAAATGATTTGGAAATAGAAATAACAGAAAATATAATCATGAAGGAAACAGAGTATATCATTGAATCTTTAAAACAATTAAAACAACTTGGGGTAAAAATTGCAATAGATGATTTTGGCACAGAATACTCTTCTTTAAATTATATTAAACAATTACCAGTTGATAAAATAAAGATAGATATTTCGTTTGTTAGAGGTATAAATATAAACAATAAAGATGAAGCAATTATTAAGGTTATAATTGCATTAGCTAAAAATTTAGAATTAAAGGTAATTGCTGAAGGGGTAGAGACAAAGGAGCAGATAGAATTTTTGAGAAAGGAAGGGTGCGATGAAATTCAAGGTTATTATTATTATAAACCGATGCCTGCAAAGAAAATAGAAGAGCTAATGAAAAAAATTTATAAATGAAATGCCACTAGGATTATAAATAGAAACTAAAGAAAAGGTATAGCAGAGTTTTGCTATACCTTTTGTAATATAATTAATTTTGTAGAAAAGGATTTATATCTATGGTAGTTTAACTTCTAATAAGTCACTTCCAGTTAAATAATAATCATTTTCATAGACTGATAAGTTTACGGGTATTTCATTCTCATTTTGTATTTGAAGGGTTTCTTTAGTAAATTTAATATTTAAAAGTGCACCTCTAAACATTATTTTGAAGGAACATGAGGACCAATGATCTGGAATAAATGGGTTTAGAATTAACTTATTGTTAATAACTCGAAGCCCGCCAAAACCATGTACAACTGCCATCCAAGTTCCAGCCATGCTAGTTGTATGACAGCCGTCTTTTGTGTCATTATTATAATTGTCAAGATCAAGTCTAGAGGCTCTTAAATACATATCATAAGCTTTCTCATAATTCCCAATTTTAGCAGCGAGTATTGTATGAATACATGGGGACAAGGACGACTCATGTACAGTTCTTGGTTCATAGAAATCGAAATTTCTTTTAATTGTGGCTATGTCATATTCCTGCTCAAATAAATAAATACCTTGAAGTACATCAGCTTGTTTTATAAAGCATGACCGAAGTATTCTATCCCATGACCAGTTTTGGTTTATTGGAATATTTTTTTTATCTAGATCTTTAACTAATATTTGCTCTTTATCCATGTAACCATCTTGTTGAAGGAAAATTCCAAGTTTTTCATCACTAGGATAGTACATGTTCTTAATTATATTTTTCCAATTAGTTATCTCATCATCCTTAAAATTAACCTTTGATTTTAGTTCATCTAATATTTTACTTTCGTGTTCACTTAGATAATTTATAACTCTTCGGGTATACTGTAGAGTCCAACATGCAATTTTATTAGTATACCAATTATTATTTACATTATTTTCATATTCATTAGGTCCAGTAACACCTAAAATTACATATTTATTTTTTTTGCTTGAAAAAGTTGCCCTTTGAGCCCAGAATCTTGATATAGCTATAAGCACCTCAAGACCAAATTCACAAAGGTAAGACTTGTCACCAGTGTAGTTTACATAATTATATATAGCATAAGCTATGGCTCCATTTCTATGAATTTCTTCAAAGGTTATTTCCCACTCATTATGGCATTCTTCTCCATTCATTGTAACCATTGGATATAATGCTGCTCCATTTTTAAAACCTAATTTTTCTGCATTTTCTATGGCTTTGCCTAATTGGTTATATCTATATAATAAAAGATTCTTTGACACTTTTTCCTTTGCTGTACTTAAATAGAAAGGAATGCAGTAAGCTTCAGTATCCCAGTAGGTTCCACCACCATATTTTTCACCTGTGAAACCTTTTGGACCTATGTTTAGTCTGTAATCTTCTCCAGTATAGGTTTGATTTAATTGAAATATATTAAATCGGATGCCTTGCTGAGCAGATACATCACCTTTTATAACTATATCACTTTCTCTCCACTTTTCACTCCAAGCATTAGATTGTTCCTCTAGAAGCATCTCAAATCCATCTTTTTTAGCAATGCTAACAAGTTCTCTAGTTATTTTAATTAAATCTGTTGTTTCATAATATCTTGATGAGGTATTTGCAACATATTTATAAATTATAAGTTCATCGTTTTTATAACAATCGACTGAGACAGTATTTGAAACATATTTTTCGCTTTCATTAAGCGTTATAATCGGTTTAATTATTTCACCATTTTTAGTTAACTCGAAAGTCATGCTTGTACATATGTGGAAATCTAATTTCTTAGTTTTTAACATCACATATGCTTCATATGGTTTAACACCTTTTGAAGTCTCATCCCAAAACGTTTCATCATAGTTTGAATCGCAGTTCACAACGTTTCCATCAAGGTAAGGTGAAACTTCTAATTTGCCGCTGAAATTTAATAACCTAATAGAATACTTTATAACACCTATCTCACTTCTGGTCATGCTTATAAATCTTTTAGCATTTATTTCAATCTCATTTCCATTTTTTAGCGTAGCCACAAAACTTCTTTTTAGATATCCTTCTTTCATATTCAAAACTCTTTTAAATTCATGAACACTACATTTAGCAAGATCTAAAGTAAGATCATTAATTTTAATGTTTATTCCAATCCAATTTGTTGAGTTTAAAACCTTGGCAAAATATTCTGGGTATCCATTTTTCCACCAACCAACTCTTGTTTTATCAGGATAATAAACTCCAGCTATATAGTTACCCTTAAGAGAATTACCGCTATAGTCTTCTTCAAAATTTGCTCGTTGTCCCATAAACCCATTACCTAAGCTGAAAATACTCTCAGATATTTCGTTATTATCAGAATCAAATCCTTTTTCAATAATGTTCCATTCGTCAAGTTCATAATAATGTTTCATTAAAATCCCCCTTGCTAGTCTCGTAGTTAATCACTTAATAGTTCCAATTTATCAAAAGTCATATTAGAAAATCCCGAAAGGACTAAATTAGCTTTTTTTAGTATATTTTTAGAACCAATACCAATGCAGTACATTCCAGCATTGATAGCAGCATCGATGCCAGCCTGGGCATCTTCAAAGACTATACATTGACAAGGTAATACTTCTAGTGCTAGTGCACCTTTTAAGAAGACTTCGGGATTTGGTTTTGCACTAGAAACTTTTGTGCCATCAATAATAACATCAAAATAATCCGTTAATTTTAAGTTGTTAAGGATAAGCATAGAGTTCTTGCTTGCAGAACCTAAGGCAATTTTTAGTCTATTTATTTTAATGCTTTTTAAAAAGGCTATAACACCAGGGAAAATATCAGCGGGGGTTAGTTTAGAGATATATTCCACATACCAGATATTCTTTTTATCTGCTAGTTTAATTTTTGCATCATTATCTAATGTAATACTACCTATCTCCAGTATGATTTCTAGTGACTTCATTCTACTTACGCCTTTTAGTCTTTCGTTGTCTTCTATAGAAAATTCAATGTTTAATTCTTCTGCTAGTCTCTTCCATGCTAAATAATGATATTTAGCAGTATCAACTAATACGCCATCTAAATCAAATATCATTGCTTTAATGCTTCGCATATAAGTCTCCTTTATTTTTATTTTACTGACATCTATATTTATATAATAATATAAAATTATGTATTTGTGAATGCGTTTGCACAAAATAATTTAATTTATTTTTTATTAACGTCATTATCGTTGTAATATACATAAACTATCATTCTATTTAGCTACTTTAGAATGTGGCACTATTTGCATGAGTTACCTTGATTAATATCAAAATTAATAATATAATAAGCGTAGAATATTTTTACAAACTGGGAAGTGAAGGTAACATGTCAGTAACTATAAAAGATGTAGCAAAGCTCGCAAATGTATCACCATCAACAGTTTCAAGAGTACTTGCAGATAATCCTAGAATTAGCGATGAAACAAAACAAAGAGTATATAAAACAATGAAGGAAATAGATTACCATCCTAACGCAATAGCTAGGAGCCTAGTTAGTAAAACAACAAAGACTATAGGACTTATATTACCTAACACTGATGAAGATTTATTTGTTAATCCTTTTTTTATTCAGATTATGAGAGGCATAAGTCATTATGCTCAGAAAAAAGGATATTATATCATGTATACATACAGTAATAACGAAGACCAAGAAGTAGAACACATAACAAGTTTGATAAATAGTAGAAGGGTTGATGGAATTATTTTGTCTGTAGCTCGAAAGGATGATAAATGCATTGCTTATCTAAAAGAAGCAGATTATCCTTTTGTAGTAATAGGTAAACCAGAAAACGCCGAGGGGGTTTTATGGGTTGATAATGATAATTTTCATGCTATGTACAGTGTTGTCAATTATCTTATACAAAAGGGTGAGAGAAAGATTGCATTTATAGGAGGTTCACCTACACTTAATGTAACTATAAATAGGTTAGAAGGTTACACAAGAGCTATGGAGAATATCGGGGAAAAGCTTGATGAAAATATGGTCCAAGTAGCTGAGTTTACAGAAAACAGTGGGTATGATGCTATGAAAAGAATCTTAAGTAAAGGGAGACCTACAGCTGTTGTTACCACTGATGATTTAATAGCTTTTGGTGCATCAAAAGCCATAAGTGAAGTGGAGGGCCAGCATATTTCAATTATTGGTTTTAATAATACACCAATTGCAGCCTTTCGAAACCCAACATTATCTTCAGTTGATATCAATTCTGAAAAATTAGGCTATTATGCAGTTAAGCTATTAATAAACAAATTAGAGAATGAGAAACAAGATATCAATAATTATATTATTGATACAAAATTAGTAGAAAGAGATTCAACAAAAAAACTCTAGATATCTAGAGTTTTTTTATTGTAAGAGCAAATTATATTTATATTGAACATTTTAATGAATTATATTATAATTTAGTTAAATTATAAAAACAATTAAAACTATTTACAATGATGGAAATAGTTAGAATTATTTTTATAAATTCATAGGAGGCGCAAATTAATGAACTCTTTTTTATTCTCTACCCCTATAGAAACTATTGATTATATAGGGAATCATCCTGACCTTTCATTTGTTATTTTTGCAGGTATTCCATTAATTAAAAGTTTATCTACAACTGCCCCAGATAACGTTATTCTTTGCTCAACATCGGGTGAATTTTCTCCTAAAGGATATAAAGATAATGTAATTACGGGCTTTTCATATGAGTCAGATATTGCTGAAATTGTTGAAATAATGTATCCACCGGCCAAAAGTCTTCATCAGCTAAAAAAATCATATGAAAAAGTAAAAAATAATCCTAATGCTTTTACTCTGTTGTTATGTGATGGTCTAGCTGCTATGGAAGAAAGTATAATTACTACTTTTTATTTTGCAGACCCTAATTTTAAAATTATTGGAGGAAGTGCTGGCGATAATCTTAAATTTGAAAAAACTCTGATTTATATTGGTAAGAAAGAAGTACCTAGTGTTGCTATTTTCTTTGATATGAAAAAACGAACACAGCTAATTAAAGAAAATATTTATATCCCTTCAGGAAAAAAAATGTTGGTTACTGATGCAGATCCTATTAAACGTACTGTAAAAACTTTTAATAATAATTTAGCGACTGTAGAGTATGCCAAAATATTAGGAATTAAGGAAGCTGATTTACCTAATCATTTCATGAATAATCCCCTAGGGAAAGTTTCTAAAGATAAAATTTATATAGCATCACCTATGAAGGTTAATCCGGATAAATCAATTACATTTTATTGCCAAGTACTCCCTAATACCTTCGTTGAAGTTTTACAGCCTGCTAATTATAATTTAGTTATGAAGGAAACAGTGACATCTGCTGTGTTTAAACCTAGTTTTGTTTTATCAATAAATTGTATTCTTCGTTCTTTAATGTTTTTAGATAAAAATTTATGGGGAAATGTAAGTTCGAACCTCCTATCTTTATGTGAAAATCAAACAGGATTTGTTAGTTATGGTGAACAATTCTATCAAAATCACTTTAATCAAACTATGGTACTGTTACTAGTAGAATAATAGGAGGCATAATAACATGTTATTAAAATTTAAAAATAAAAATGGGAGCCCAAATAAGCAGGTTCAACCATATAATTTATTGAATGAACCAAATTCTAAATCATCGGATTTTAAAAATTTAGAAGAAATTTTTGAACTAGCGAACCAAACTAATATACAAATTCATAATTTACTTAAAGAAGAAGGCACAATTACTTTCGGTTTTTCTGATCTTCTAAATGGTACTGGATGTACAACAAACCAAATTGAAGAAGTAGAAGCTTATTTAAAATTATTATCCCAAAATGCCTATGATACCCAAAGGCAAGTATCTACAGTTTTTAGTAGTTTAAGCCATTCATCGGAGGAGGTTAGTTCCGCTAAGTCTGGGATTAATAATTTGGCGAAGGAAATGAATAATGTTTCTACAGTATTTGAAAGTTTATTAAACCTTTTTAGCCAAATGCAAAGCCAATATACTAATATTAACAATTTTGCAACAATTATTACGAGTATTGCCAGTCAAACTAATCTTCTTTCATTGAACGCTTCCATTGAAGCTGCTCGTGCAGGGGAAGCTGGGCGTGGTTTTTCTGTTGTAGCAAATGAGATTAAAAAATTATCTCAATCCACTAAAAATAGTGCAACAGACATAATGGATGCATTAAAAAATATGGATGTTATTATGGGCTCATTAAATAACAAATCTGTTGAAGGCAAAACAGTTATGACGAATACACTCCAGAATATTGATAAGTCTATTAGTCTTTTAGATAATATTGTAATAGCCGAAAATGGTGTTCATGGACATATGCAAGAAGTTGAAGAGTCACAAAATTTAAATATTCAAAAAATAGAGCAAATAAGTAAAAATTTGACTAACGTTGGTGAGCGTTCTAAAACTGAAGGAGAATATCTTGAAAAACTTATCTCATCAGTTCAAATAAAGTCAGATTACTATCTTCAAATTTTGAATCACTTAAATCAAATTAGTATTTTTAGTGAGCAAAATGAAAGTAACCATTAAGTAGTCATTATACATATAAATAATTAATCTAATTAAACAAATACATAATACATGCTTGTATAATATTCATTATTATGCAAGCATGTATATATTTTTATCATTTTATGCATTCGTTTGCGCAAAAAAAGGAGCGATAATAATTCTGTTGAGTATGGTAAATTAGAACTTAAAAATAAAATAATTATTTTAAAAATTCAGTTTGACATATAAAGAAATTAATAGTAAAATAAATTTAGGCAAACGGTTGCATAGATAATTACAAACGTTTTCAAATCTTTTATAAATGATAACTCAATTAAAAAGCATCTAAGTAATTCCTGAATTTTTATTTTCACAAATTTTAGGGGGGTAAAGAAATGAAAAAGATTAAATCAATTTTAGCTATTGCAATGATATCAACATTGGTAGTAGGAACACTTGCAGGGTGTGGTAGTAAGGCGGCTGATAAATCATCATCAGTAGATTCAAGTAAGCCAGTAAGTTTGGCTTTTTGGGAACAGGATGATGCGAGTGCACAAAAGACACTTGATAAATTAATTACTGATTTTCACACTGCAAACCCTACGATAACAGTTAAAAGAACACATTATGAGACTGAAGATTTAAGAAAAAATTTCTCAACGGCATCTTTAGGTACAACAGGACCGGATATTGTATTATCACCAAATGATAACCTTGGAGTATTTGTTCCAGGTAGTTTAGTACAACCTATTGATACTATTGTTGGAGCAGATTTTATGAAAACTTTGGATCAAAGCACATTAGAGGCTGGCAAGTTTACAGGAAAACAATATATGATTCCAGATAGAAATGGTAATGAAGTTTTGGTTTCTTATAATAAAAAATTGGTGAAAACTCCACCTAAAACTTTTGAAGAATTAGAAGCAATGGGACTACAACTTAAAAAAGATGGTAAAGTTGATTATGGCTTAGTATTTAATGAAGTTGAACCATTTTTCTCAATTGGATTCTTAGGGGCTTATGGTGGTAAAGTATTTGATGATGTTAATGCGACTTCACCTAAACCAACACTAAATACACCAGCTGTTACTCAGTGGATGACTTTCATGAAAAAAATACACAGTGAAGGTTTAATTCCTAAAGAATCTGATGCAACAGTTGCTGATAATTTATTCAAAGGTGGAAAAGCTGCATTTATAATCAACGGACCATGGGGTTTTGCAGATTATAAGAAAGCTGGAATTGATTTAGGCATAATGTCAATACCTACGATAAATGGTAAATCTCCAGCACCTTATTCTGCTGTTAAAGGATACACAGTATCTGCGGGAGTAAAGGATGCAAATAAACTAGCTGCAGTCAAGAAATTCCTTATGTTTGTAAACTCAAAAGATGCGCAGTTACAGATGGTTGATGCACATCAACAAATTCCGACTAATCTTGAGGCTATAAAAGATGCTAAGATTACTGGAAATCCATTAATAGTAGGTCAAAAGGATCAATTGACTAAAGCTACACCAATGCCAAACATTACACAAATGAGAGCTATTTGGGATGCTATTAAACCAGTTCAGCAAAATGTATTGTCAGGAAAAACGAAACCTGAGGATGCAGGAGCAATTATGCAAAAAAAAGCTGAGGAAGGAATTAAAGCTTTAGGTTTATAAAATATCTTTTAAAAAGGGGAGAAATCCTCTTTTATTTTAAAGAAAGGAGTTTTGTCGTGAAGGGGACTGTTGAAAAATTAAAAAAGAAAAAAGGCAATGTTAGTTTAGGAATAGGACAAGGTAAGATGACACCTTTCTTTTTTTTAGCACCAGCTGGTATAGTTTTATTACTTGTTGTTGCTTATCCACTTATATATGAAATTATAATTTCATTTAAGAATGTAACTTTACTAAATTTAAAAAGTCAGAATTATCCTTGGATTGGTCTTGATAATTACAAAAATATACTTAGTGATAGTCTATTTTATTCAACATTAATAAGAACTATATTATGGACTTTTATTAATGTGGTTTTCCATGTTACCTTTGGATTGTTTTTCGCTGTACTTTTAAACAGAAAATTACCGGGTAAAGCATTTATAAGAATTTTGCTTATTTTACCTTGGGCAATACCACAATATATTGCTGCAATGACCTGGAAAGGTATGTACAATGTTGAATATGGTTCTGTTAATATTATTTTAACTCACATGTTTGGTAATGCGGCAGCTATTCCGTGGTTATCTGTACCAAACTGGACATTTGTAGGCTGCATAATAACTAATATATGGCTTGGAATTCCTTTTATGATGATGATATCACTTGGCGGACTTTCAAGTATTCCAGAAGAATTATATGAAGCTGCAGATCTTGATGGAGCAACGGGTTTTCAAAAATTCAAAAGCATAACTTTACCACTTTTAAAACCAATACTCACTCCTGCTATAGTCCTTGGAACAGTATGGACATTTAATATGGTTAATATAATATATATAATTACGAGTGGTTCAGCTTCAGATGAATCTCAGATTCTTATAACTATGGTATTTAAGAGAGCGTTCCAATATTTCAGGTATGGTCAATCAGCAGCGCTTTCGGTAATTATATTCTTGATTTTATTAGCATTTAGTACCTTCTTTATTAGAGCTCAAAAATCAGAAGATTAGAGGTGAAAGGCATGAAAAATAATAAATTTAAAGCAAAATTTAACAGAGGAGATTCTCCTTTAAAGATAATACTAATATATGCAATTTTAATAATTGCATGTATATGCTCTATATATCCAATCTTAACGATATTAACAGTATCTTTAAGACCGGCAGATGCATTATTTACCAAATCTTTAAGTATAATACCTGCGAATGCAACGTTTGATAATTTTAAGCAAGCGTTTATACAATATGATATGTTAAACTGGCTTATTCATAGTTTAATTGTATCAACTTTCTCTTGCGCTTTTAGTATAATTCTTTCTGTTACAGCCGGGTATGCATTTTCTAGATTTAAATTTAGAGGTAAACAGATGGGATTATCTTTGCTCTTAGTTACTCAGATGTTTCCATTAGCTATGACTTTGTTACCTTTATATTTAATGATAATTAAGTTAAATATGACAAATAATTATTTTGCATTGGCAGTAATTTACGTATCTACAGCAATTCCATTTAATATTTGGATGATGAAGGGATTCTATGATACCATTCCGAAGTCTCTTGAAGAGAGTGCTTATGTAGATGGTGCTTCAATATTTAGGTCCTTTTATCAAATAATATTACCACTTGCAAAACCAGCTGTTGCATTATCTGCGTTATTTTCATTTATGGCAGCTTGGTCTGAGTATATAGTGGCAAGTGTAATCATAAATGACGCAGGAAAATTAACGTTGCCTGTTGGGCTTGTAAGTATGCAAGGACAATTTTCAACTGCATGGGGTATATATTCAGCAGGTGCTTTAATTACAGCTGTCCCCGTAATGATATTATTTGTATGTTTGTCTAAATATCTTGTTGGCGGGCTTACAGTAGGTAGTGTGAAGGGCTAGAATAATCAAAATATAGGAGCTAAAAGTATGGTATTAGTTTAACGCCAAAACTTTTAGCTTATTTTTTACTGTATTATATTTTTGAGTATAAAGTCATAAGCAAGTGGTGTTATAATAAGCATAATCTATTATTTTATATTTAAAATAAAAAGAAGCACTAAGAGGTAGTTTATCATAGGTTGATAATAGAAATATTTAATTAAGTAGGGAGTGATTATGTTGATTAAACTTGTATTAATAAGACATGGTGAAAGTCTTTGGAACAAAGAAAACAGATTTACTGGTTGGACAGATGTAGATTTATCAGAGAATGGGCTAATTGAAGCAAGAAAGGCTGGTCAAATACTTAAGGCGAATGGGTATATTTTTGACATAGCATATACTTCTGTATTAAAAAGGGCAATTAGAACACTTTGGATTGCTCTGCATGAGATGGACTTAATGTGGATTCCTGTATATAAGTCATGGAAACTAAATGAAAGGCATTATGGAGCACTTCAAGGATTAAATAAGGCTGAGACAGCACAAAAATATGGAGATGAACAAGTCCATAAATGGAGAAGATACGTAGATGTAAGGCCACCAGAACTTTCGATTACGGATGAAAGGTATCCTGGATCGGAGTTAAAATATAAAGCATTAAGAGAAGAGGAAATCCCTAAAACTGAAAGTCTAGAGGATACTATAAAGAGGGTTATGGTAGAATGGTTTCAAGAGATAGTACCCCAAATAAAAGTAGGTAAGAAGGTTATAATTTCTGCACATGGAAATACTTTAAGGGCTTTAGTCAAATATCTTGATAATATATCAAGTGACAATATTGTAAGTTTGAATATACCTACCGGAGTCCCACTTGTATATGAATTGGATGATAATTTAAAGCCGATTCGTCACTATTATTTAGGAATAGATGGTGAATTACCAGAGGAAAAAATTTCTAAAAATTTATAAATGTAAAGATGATTTAACATATAAATTCCAAAAATTTCATAGTATTACAGCGGTGAAAAAAGCCTAAAATAATACTATGCTTTAAAGAAATGAGGAGGGATTTGTATGTCAAATAATAACAACATATATTATAATGAAAACAATGATGTTATGGAGGTCCTAAATAATATAGCAGAAAGCCATAGTATAAAAGATCAACTTATTAAAAAACATTCTGATATTGGGTCATTAGAAAATGGGAGCAAAGTTAGAAGTAAAAAAGATAAGTCAGAAGACAATAGTGATGGAACATATAAAATCATAAATTTTTTGTAAGTTATAATAAAAACAGGCTAATTACTTGAATTTGCCTGTTTTATTTTGTATATTAGTTAATGAGATTATAAAAGGTTAACTCTTAGATGAAATATGCAAGCCTAATTATATCTTTTGCACGTCTTTGATTCCAAAGCATATTTAAGTTTATCTCTCGATGTTCACCATAGGTGGATACCGAGATGTAATATATATTGTCTTTTAAATTTAGCTCTAGGCCAGTTATAGTCATCCAATGCCAGGCATATTCCTTAAATTCCTTTACTGGATGTTTAAGAACTAAGAGGGCCACTGGAAGTCTTTGTGATAAAGCTTCTAAAATAAAGGTTACGGCTTCATCAATACTATTAGCACTATAATCTAAAATATGAGGTGTTAAAGATACATTTCTTTTTTTTGCAAAATCTAAAACATTATCTGAAAATTGCTGAACAGAGGTAAGTCCAAAGATTCCTGGTTTTACATATTTTCTGATCTCGATCATATGCAGGATAAAATCATTTTTATTGATAATACCCTTATACGGGTATAAATTGCTATATTTATCTGGGAATATTTGAGCTAAATATGCAGTTATATTAGCAGCAACAACTGGACCACAACCACTAAGTTTATTAAGTTTTTTTGGGAACCAATACTGACTGCCACCGTAATATGAATTTTCTAAGTCAGATATATTAAATTTAATATCCTCAAGGTGAGTATAATTTAGTGCTGTAAAATTTTCCATGGTTATCACCCCTTCGTATAAATTTTAAATAATTTAGATAAGTTTTCAATAATAAAATTATTGTAGTTAGTATATAATATACTACAATTTTTAGAAGGTGTAAACAAGGCGACATCTATGTATATATTTTAATTTTTAAAGCTACCTATAGTCATCAAATATCGAATAGTGTAATAATTTATCGTTTTTTAAATTTTGGGCAAAAAATAAGATATAATGTAGTGAATAAATTAAATGAAGAAGGAGTTTTATTTTATGAAAGAATTACTTAAAGAGATCGAATATAATAATGGGGAGTTTCCCGAAGCACAATTAAAAGAGATAATAAATCGCAGGGATGAGTTTATACCTGAATTAATTGAAATATTAGAAAATGCTAAAGATAATTATGAAGAGATTCTAGAAAAACCTGATTATTTTGCACACATATATGCAATATTTTTGTTAGCACAGTTTAAAGAAAAGAGGAGCCTTAAACCAATTATAGATTTGATTAGTATACAAAATGAAATTTCTAGTGATATTTATCGTGAGTACCTTACTGAGGATTTACATAGAATTTTAGCATCAGTTTGTGGAAGTGATACAGAGCCATTAAAAAAATTAGTGGAAGATAGTAGCGTTAATGAGTATGTTAGAAGTGCTGCTATTAAATCCTTTATTGCACTCCTAGGCGAAGGGGTTATATCTCAAGAGGAAGTTATTGAATACTATAAGAGTTTATTTGAAGGAAAACTTGAACGTGAATTTTCACAAGTTTGGAATGAACTTATATACGATTCTTGTGATGCAGGTCCTAGCGAATTAAATCAATATATAAAAAAAGCTTACGCGGATGAATTAGTTGATGAGGAGTGTATATCTTTAGAAGAAGTAGAGGTCGCTATTAAAATACATGACATAACAAAGTTCTCGAATTTGAAAGATGAAGGGTATTCGTTTTTTAATGATACTATAGCAGAACTAGGATGCTGGGATTGTTTTGCTAAAAAAAATAATGACTCTAAATCTCAATTTATGTTAGGAGTTAGTAAGTTAAATAAAGGGAAAAGTAAAAACAAGAAAAAACAAGTAAAGGCTACTAAAAAAAAGCAGAGAAAAAAATAGTACTATAGAATAAAACAGTATTAATTCCTAATACTAACTATATTGCTATATGAGGAGGAGGAGAAATATGGATACACTTGATGTCAAGCGTAAAGAAATAGAACATATCTATGGTAAGGTAAGTCCATTTGAACTTAAGAATAAACTAATTAGCCTTGCAGAAGAATCAAAAGAAAAGGGTGCACATGCATTACTAGATGCAGGCAGGGGTAATCCCAATTGGACAGCAGCAACTCCTCGGGAAGCTTTTTTTACATTTGGTCTTTTTTCAGTTTTAGAAACACGTAGAGTATGGAATAATAAGGATCTTGCTGGGATGCCAGAAAAAAAAGGGATTGCAAATCGATTTCGAGATTTTATTAGAGAAAATTCTACTTATCCAGGAATTGATCTTCTCGAAAATATTATTAATTATGGAATAATATCTAAAGGATTTGATCAAGATGATTGGGTATATGAACTGGCAGATGGAATTATAGGAGATAACTACCCAGAACCTGATAGAATGCTTGTACATGTTGAAAAAGTTGTTCACGATTATCTTATTCAGGAATTGTGTTATAACTCACCAATGGCTGGAAAATTCAATTTGTTTGCTGTAGAAGGTGCGACGGCTGGAATGTGTTATATATTTGATAGTTTGATTGCTAATAATATACTATCTATTGGTGATAAAGTTGCTTTAATGGCACCTATATTTACTCCTTACCTTGAGATTCCACATTTACCACGTTATAATTTTGATGTTGTAGAGCTTTTAGCCTCTGAGACGACTTCTGATGGAGTCCATACTTGGCAATACCCTAATGATCAAATTGAAAAACTTAGGGATCCATCTATAAAAGCTTTGTTTATTGTAAACCCAAGCAATCCTCCGTCTGTAGCAATGAAATCTGAAACAATTCAACTTATAAAAAGTATAGTTAAAAAAGATAATCCTAATTTAATGATTATTTCAGATGACGTTTATGGTACTTTTGTTGATAATTTCCGTTCATTAGTAGCTGATTTGCCATATAATTCAATAGGAGTATATTCTTTTTCTAAATATTTTGGAGTAACAGGATGGCGCCTTGGGACTATTGCTCTTTATGAAGATAATGTATTTGATAAATTATTAAGAGAATTACCTGAAGATAAAAAAGAAAGGGCTAGGAGACGTTATTCAACATTATCAACTAATCCTGAACAAATCCCTTTTATTGATAGAATAGTAGCAGATAGTAGGCAAGTAGCACTAAACCATACTGCAGGTTTATCAACACCACAACAAATACAAATGGCTTTTTTCTCCGTATTTGCACTTATTGATAAAGAAAATAAATATAAGCAGCTTACTAAAGATATTTGCCATCGTAGGCAAAAACTTTTATTTGAAGGGTTGGGTTTAGAACTTCGATGCGATCTGCTGGATGCAGCATATTATACAGAATTTGATTTGTTAGAGTGGGCATGTAATTATTATGGTGATGAATTTGCAAAGTATTTGCAAAAAAAATATAAACCTGTGGATATTCTTTTCCGTTTAGCACAAGAATCTTCTATAGTGTTACTTAGTGGTGGTGGATTTCATGGACCTGAATGGTCAATTAGAATATCATTAGCAAATCTTGATGATGAGCATTACAGTAAAATAGGAAAAGTACTCCATAAGATACTTGAGGAATATGTGACGGAGTGGAAGAATTAGATAGTTAATATTATACATAGTTTACAAAGAAGGTATAGCAATGTTTTGTTATGCCTTTTCTAAAATAAACTATTGATTTCAAATATATTTAAAACATAATTCTATGATGAAGGGAGCGTTGAATAGAAATGTTTAAACGTTACGTATGTGGTAGTGATTGCGAAAGATATTTTAATAATTTGTTTAATTCTTTGGAAGAGGGTTTTCTGCTGAATGAGGTTATTTGTGGAGTTGATGGAGTAGCGATAAGTTTTAAAATATTAGAATTTAATAATTTTTTTGAAGATATGTTTGGAGTGAAAAGAAATATTATAGGTAAAACAATTAAAGAAGTATACCCTGATATAGATTCAAAATGGATTGAAACATGCGGTAAAGTTGCACTAAGTGGTAAAAGTATAAAACAAAATATATATATTAAAAGTGTAGACAAACATTTTAAAGTTAATATTATTAGTCCAACTAAAGGTCAGTTTATTATTTTATTTAATGATATTACAGATATTATTAAAGCTAATGAAGTGTTAAAAAAATACTTTATACTGTTTGAGAATGCAATGGATATAATCATTTATCTTAAATCAGATGGAAGTATTATTGATGCAAATAAAACTGCGGTAGAAAAATATGGTTACTCTCGCGAAGAATTTCATAATATGAGATTACAACAATTAAGAGAGCCTTCAACTATGAAGGAATATCAGGCACAAATGGAGATTTCCGCTTCAGAAGGAATAGTGTATGAAGGTATCAATGTTAAAAAAGACGGCACAACTTTTCCTGTAGAAGTAAGCTCACAGACTACAGAAATAAACGGTGAATTGTTTCGAATTCATATTATTCGTGACATTACGCAGAGGAAAGAATCTGAAGAAAAGATAAAGTACCTTGCAAACTATGATGCTTTAACAGAGATACCAAATAGAGGGTTTTTTATGTATCAATTTGAAAAAATATTAAACCAATCAAAAGCAAATAAAAATAAATTTGCAGTATTAATTTTTGACGTAGATAAATTTAAATTAATAAATGACATTCATGGTCACAATGCAGGGGATGAAGTTTTGAAACAAGTAGCAAAAAGACTACAAGAAGCTGTAAGAAAGACTGATATAATTGGTAGGTTTGGTGGAGATGAGTTTCTCGTGATTCAACCTTTTATAAAGGGTAAAGAAGACGTTTTAATGATTGCCGATAGAATACTTAAGTTTGTGAATAAGCCTGTAAAATGGAATAATGTCAATTTGGATGTACATATAAGCATAGGAATTACTATTTATCCTGATGGATCTGACAGTACGCAAGGGCTAATTCATAATGCAGATAGAGCAATGTATTTTACTAAGAAAAAAGGCGGCAATGCTTATAGCTTCTATATTAATAATAAGCTATTTTAAAATAATGTTAGTTGCAGCCAATGGATAGTAGAATGTTGAAATTGTGTGTTATATAAGACTTTTATGTAAAAAAATAAAGTATTATATACAATAAACGAGTATTAAGTGATTAGGTGAAAAAAGATAATTATATAATATAAAGGAGAAAAATAAAGATGGAAAAAACAATTTCTGACAATGAGGTATTAAACGCGTTCAATACTTTATTACCGTACTTACCCTATTTCTTTGATGATGATGTTTCTTTTGGGGTAGCAGATACACAAGCATATTTGAGTGTAGCATGTAATCCAAACTTAGATTTGAAATTAAAGGAAGGCGATGTGATACCACAGGGTGGAGCCTTAAATACGGCAATGCAAAATGATAAAGTACTTGTTAAGAATGTGCCAAAAGAGGTATATGGAATTCCATTTAGATCTTATGCAATTCCTATTCATAATAAACAAGGCGTAGTAGAAGGGTGCATTGTAATGGGGAAAAGCTTAATTAAAAGAAATGAGTTAATGAGCATTTCTCAAAATTTGTATGCATCCCTTGGTCATATATCAGATGCTGTTAACGATCTGTCATCAGGAGTACAAAATGTAGTTAATATGAATGATGATATAGTATTAAAAGTTCAAGAGGCTGATAAAAGCTCAAAAGATACAGATGATATTCTAAGTTTTATTCAAGCAATTTCATCCAAAACAAATATGTTAGGTTTAAATGCTGCAATAGAGGCTGCAAGAGCAGGAGATGCAGGGAGAGGATTTAAAGTAGTTGCAACAGAAATCAGAAAATTATCAACTTCAACTAGTGAATCAGTTAAAAAAGTGGATGATGTATTAAAAAACATTGGTGCTTCAATAAAAAGTATAAATGAAAAAATAAGTAAATCAACTGGACTATTTGAGGGTCAGGCAGCAACACTTCAAGAAATAGCAGCATCCCTTGAGGAATTAAATTCAACAGCTGAAATGATGGGGAACCTAGCTGAAAAAATATAAAAAAATCGGATAATATAAATTTAATGTTAAATGTTTAAAAAATAACTGTTTCTAAAGGTAAAAAATTACCTTTAGAAACAGTTTATTTTATATCAGCTAAAGCATTAAAATCGGGGCGTGCAGCTGAATCTAATAAGTAAGAGGAGGTGGTTGCTTCTTTTATTCTAAATTTATTTAATTCACTAATTATTTCGTCAGCGTATCCGATTCCTATGCCATGTCCATAATAAAGGCCATTACTAAGGTCTATAACATTTTCTCCTTGCCACTCAGGTGCTACGGGATCTACATCAGGATTGTAAAAGTATCTTCTATCACCTGGTAAATAGTCACTTCTTTTTTTTATAAAACCGACATCTTCAAGAAGATTATCTATATAATGCCAATTCATTAACTGTATATTTGGAAATAATCTATTGAAAAAATTTGCAGAAAATATATTAAGTAATGCTTGATAATAAATAATAATCATGGCAGTTGCACATTCAGTGCCATATTTAGAGCTATTTATAGAAATATCCTTAATAGCATCACTAGGGGCCACTCCTTTTTTTAATATAAAGCCACCTTCCTTAGTACGATCCCAATAATCAGGGTTACATATTGATTTACGAAAGGTTCTGAAATCCATATCTCCTTTATTTAGATTTTTTGCAGCAATAACAATACTATATCGAAAATCTAACTCAAATTTAAATTGAGTTAATGAATCATATTCATATTGCGCTTTACTTAAATCCATCTTAGTTATAATATCTTTTTCAATATCATTTGGATTATAATCATGAATAAAGGTATTAACGTTAACAACACTTCCAGAAATTATTATCATCTATTAACCTCCGCTATGTTTATTTGATTAATTATGGGTTGGTTAATCCATGACCTCCATAAATATTTATTTTCATATTGAATTTTAAGAGAGAAGTTTGATAGTAATTGTTTGTTATTATCATCTAATTTGTTGAAATAATTAGATAAGTTATTTTCCTTTTTTGTTAATGGTATAAAGGGCTTACCAGTATAAACTGATACCCGTTTGCATAAATATTTGGCATTGATTGCTATTGCATAAGGCTTAGGGTTACTTGTTCGTTGGAAACTTTCACCTGTAAAATATAAAAAAGGGTAGTTTTCTTTAAGATAGTAGAAAAAAGAGAGATATTGTTTTTTAACATCCACACCTCGAGTAATATCTATGGAGGGCACAAAATCTAAAAGTTGACTAGCTAATTTAACATCATTTATGTTATCTGAATCCAGGTAATTTGCAATTAACATTAAACTGTAAGGATCTCTTGCTTGAAAAAAAGTCCATATTAGATCATGATTAAATTGACCTTTTCTGTTTCTAGAAAAAATAGTATCCACTATTGTTGGCAAAATTGTCTTGTCATTGTGAGTCTTTATTAAAAGTGAAGCAGTAACATCCAAAATTTCATCATTGTCATCACTTAACTCACGGCTTAATATGCAGCTTTCAAATATGTCCTTCAAAGTAGGATAGGTTATTTCTCTATAATTAGAATATAAATACTTAAGTGTAGATAAATTTGAGTTTTCTATATTATTTATTCGCATATAATCTCCTCCTTTATTACGTATTCTAGATTTTTAATATAAATAAAGAAACATATTATATAATATTATTAATAGAGTCATTTTGTTAAAGTTATTATTAAATAGGGTAATTAATTTATATTGGTATTGGTATTCAATAGAAGATAAATGTATAATAGTTAGCAGAAAGTGGTATTTTGAAAAAATTAAGATAATAGAAGGGGGAAGTGAAATGGAATTTCACAAAGCGACAGAGGAAGACGTTAACAGTATAATGAATATTATAAGGCAAGCACAAGATTATTTTAAGGAGCAAGGAATTAATCAATGGCAGGACAATTATCCTAATTCTGAGATCGTAAAGAATGATATAAAAAATAAAAATGGATATGTCTTGCTAAAAAACAATATTATAGTTGGTACAGTAGTGGTCTCTTTTGATGGAGAAAAAAATTATGAATATGTTTATGGTGGGAAATGGGTCAGTAGTGGTGCATATGCGGTTATTCATAGAATTGCAATTGATTCTAATAATAAAGGGCTAGGGTTATCTTCTATAATAATTAAAAACATAGAGAAAATCTGTTTAAATAAGGAAGTACATAGTATCAAAATAGATACACATAAAGAAAATATATCTATGCAGAATATGTTAGTGAAAAACGGTTTTAAGTATTGTGGACTAATTTATTTAGAGAACAAAAGTGAAAGAGTAGCTTTCGAGAAAAGTCTATAATTAGTGTTAAAGAAATAGGTAGGAAAGGATTTTGATTATTTTGAGAAACAAGAGTATTTTTACAAATAAAAAAGTTGTAGCTATTATTGCAACGTTTTGTTGTTTTTTATGGGGGAGTGCATTTCCAGCGATTAAAAATGGATATATAATGTTTAATATTTCTGCAAGTGATATACCTTCAAAGTTTGTATTTGCAGGTTATAGATTTATTATAGCGGGGCTAGTTTTACTTGTTATCGCTAAAAGTTGTGGAAAGAAAATATTTAATATTTCAAAAAAAAATGCTTTGGATTTAAGTTGTTTGGGGGTAATTCAAACAACACTTCAGTATATATTTTTTTATATTGGTGTTTCTAATACCACAGGTGTTAAAGGATCTATAATGAATTCTACTGTTACATTTTTTAGTGTTATTTTAGCTCATTATATATATGTAAATGATAAATTGAATATGCAGAAAATACTTGGATGCATTGTAGGATTTATAGGGGTTATGAGTATGAATTTTAGTACTGACTTATTGAATTTTTCTTTTAGGTTTAATGGAGAAGGTTTTTTAATGATTGCAGCATTTGTTTCTGCGGTAGGTGCTATATATGGTAAAAAACTTACTAAAAGCATGGATGTAATGGTGGTAACGGGGTATAGCCTTTTTGTAGGGGGAATAATGTTAATGTTACTTGGCATGTTATCCGGTGGTAGCGTTTATCATTTTACAATGGATTCTTCACTTTTATTAATGTACCTTGCTTTATTGTCATCAGCGGCATTTTCATTATGGAATCTGCTTCTAAAATATAATAAGGTAGGTCCCGTGTCCATTTTTAATTTTTTAATACCCATTTTTGGATCAATACTATCAGCGATATTTTTAAATGAAAATATATTTGAATATAAAAACATATTTGCGCTTGTATTAGTATGTTTAGGTATATGGATGGTAAATAAAGAAAAGAAAATTGAAAAACAAGTTAAACAATCCTGAGTAAACATATAGTATAATTAGGATATATAATCATAATAATGAACATTATGGTATAATTAGAATAGAAATTTTAAAAATTATATTTTTTAATATTAAATAAACGGGAGGAGTTTTTTTAAATTGTCAGAAATTATATTAGAAATAGATAATATAATAAAAAAGTTTGGAAATCAGGAAGTAATTAAGAATATATCGCTAAAGGTAAATAAAGGTGAGTTTTTAACGCTACTAGGGCCAAGTGGCTGTGGGAAAACAACGACCCTTAGAATAATAGCAGGTTTTGAAAAACCAACAAGTGGGAACGTTCTACTAGAAGGGGTACATGTTGAAAATAAGCAACCTAATGATAGAAATGTAAATACGGTATTTCAAAATTATGCATTGTTTCCACATATGAATGTGTTTGATAATATAGCGTATGGTTTAAAAATTAGAAAGGTGAATAAGATAGAAATAAAAAAGAGAGTTAGTGAAATGCTTAGTTTAGTGCAGCTAGAAGGATACGCGAAAAGAAAAACAGATGGACTAAGCGGTGGTCAAAAACAAAGAGTTGCAATAGGCCGTGCACTAATAAACAATCCTAAAATATTACTCTTAGATGAGCCGTTGGGTGCACTTGATTTAAAACTTAGAAAACAAATGCAAGTCGAGCTTAAAAAACTTCAAAAAAAATTACAAATTACATTTGTATATGTTACACATGACCAAGAAGAAGCACTTAATATGTCTGATCGAATAGTAGTTATGAATGATGGAATCATAGAGCAGATAGGAACACCGGAAGACATATACGAGAGGCCTAAGACAAAATTTGTAGCCGGTTTTATTGGAGAATCTAATTTAATTAAGACCAAAATAAAAAGGATTGATGAAGAAAAGATATCCGCTAAAATTGGTAAATATGATATGAATTTGAATTATAAAAATTATGATAATTCAAGAAATAAAGAAAGCTATATTTTAATCAGACCGGAAAACATAAAATATACTAGGGAAAAACCGCCAATCGGGCTTATTGCAACAATAAAAGAACATAGTTATATTGGATCTATTATTAAAACTACTATAGAAATTGAAGGCGGGCAGGAAATTATAGTTTGTGATTATGATAAGAAAAAAGATTTAATAGGTATAGGTAGCGAGGTTTGGATGTACTTTGAACCTGAAGATGTAGTTATAGTTGAAGAAGGTTAGGTGACTAAAATGAAAAATATGAAAGAAAATATTTTAAAGGTTTTGACAATAGTTCCAATATCTTTTTGGATGCTCTTCTTCGTGGCTATCCCACTTTTGTATATTGTGTTTATTAGCTTTATGCAAAGGGGCGATGACGGTAGTATAGTTTATATATCAACAATATCAAATTATACAAGAATGGCTAGGCCTCTGTATGTCAAGGTGTTTCTAGATTCTATAGTAGTAGCTTTTGTTACAACATTATTTACCTTGGTGTTTGGATATCCTTTTGCATATTTTGCTACCAAGATAAAGAAATATAAAATTTTAGTAATGCTTTTAATAATGGCACCATTTTTAACTAATTCATTAATACGTACTTATGGGTGGATTGTAATTCTAAGTACTAATGGAATATTAAATCATGCACTACTTATAACTGGAATCATAAAAGAACCATTAAAGATGTTGTACTCTTATGGAGCAGTAATGATTGGAATGATATATACAATGTTTCCATTTATGGTACTTCCGCTTTATAATTCTATAGATAAAATGGATAGAGCTTATATTGAAGCAGCTAAAGATCTTGGGTCAAGTAGATGGAAGACTTTTAGAACAGTTACAGTGCCGCTAACTATGCCAGGAATAGTTGCTGGTTGTATTTTAGTATTTGTACCTTCTGTAGGACTCTTTTTCATACCAGATTTAATGGGTGGAAGTAATGTAATGCTTATTGGAAATCTAATTGAAAATCAATTTATGGGAGCAAATGATTGGCCGTTTGGGGCAGCGCTGTCAATAATAATGATTTTTATATCCTTAATTTTAATTTTAATTTATATAAAAATTGTTGGTAAAAAGTTAGACACGGAGGTGTTCTAATGGATTCAAAATTATCAAAAGGACTCGAGCGAACATATATATTTTGTATATTTGCGTTTTTGTATGTTCCAATAGCAATAATTATTATGTACTCTTTTAATGCAACTAAATCTAATGTAGTTTTTAGTGGTTTTACTCTTGAGTGGTACACTAAGTTATTTACTGATGATGATGTAATTACAGCACTTGTAAATAGTTTAACCATTGCAACCTTAAGTACAATAATTTCTGCAATAATTGGAACTCTTGGAGCAATCGGATTAAAAAGGCATAATTTCAAAGGAAAAGGAATTATAAGTTTACTTGTTTATATTCCAATTGTAATTCCAGAGATAATTATGGGAGTATCATTACTAATTTTGTTCTCAACTCTTCAAATTGATTTGGGCATATTTACATTAGTACTAGCACATACAACCTTTTGCACACCGTTTGTACTTATAAATGTTAAATCAAGGCTTGCTGGGCTTGATTTGTCAATTGAAGATGCGGCGATGGATTTGGGCGCATCAAAACTTACGGTGTTTAGAACAATTACATTTCCAATGATTTTACCAGCAGTGCTTTCAGGTGCTATGCTTGCATTTGCACTGTCACTGGATGATATAATCATAAATATTTTTTTGAGTGGACCAGCAAGTACTACACTTCCAATTAAGATATTCTCAATGCTAAAATTTGGGCTTTCACCTGAAATAAATGCATTGTGTACAATAATGCTAGTAACAACTTTTGCTTTTTTAATATTATCACAAGTTATAAAAATAAAAAGAGAAAAATAGAATACATTTATAATCAATTTTTTTTGTTAAAGAAATTAGGGGGGATTTATATGTTAAAAAAAAGATTTAAAGCTTTAATAATTTTACTCGCAGTTTCAGTTATAGGATCTACATTTGTTGGGTGCGGAAAATCGAGTACATCAAAGAAGAATGATGAAAAAGAAGTTAATATTTATACTTGGGCAAATTATGTTCCAGATAACGTTGTAAAAGATTTTGAAAAAAAGACGGGAATTAAGGTCAATTATAGCAACTTTTCTACAAATGAAGTGATGCTTTCAAAGCTACAGGCATCAAAAGGTGGAACATATGATGTAATAATTTGTGCGGATTATATGGTTCAAATTATGGCGAAACAGAAAAACTTATTATTACAACCTATTGATAAAGCGGCTATTCCTAATTATAAAAATATAGATAAGGCTTATTTAGGTCAATATTATGACACGTCAAATAAGTATTCAGTGCCTTATTCACTTGGAAGTGAAATGATAGTTTATAATCCAGATAAAGTTAAAATAGATATCAAAGGCATAAGTGATTTATGGGATCCTTCATTGAAAGGTTCTGAAGTATTACTCGAAGACTCAAGATCAGTTATTGGTATGGCATTAACAAAGCTTGGTTATAGCATTAATGAGACAGATCCAGCAAAACTTGCACGAGCTAAAGCGGAACTAACAAAACTTAGGGCAAATGTTAAAGTATTTGATGCAGATACACCAATGACTAGCTTAATTAATGGAGATACAAATATTGGAGTTATGTGGGGATCACAGGCATCAGCAGCACTTAAGGGTAATAAAAAGTTTAAAATTGTTTATCCAAAAGAGGGTATGCAATTTGAAGAAGATAATTTAATAATGCCTATCAATGCACCACATAAAGAAAATGCGCAGAAATTTATAAATTTTGTATTAGAGGGTAAAGCAAGTAGCGATATTACAACTAGTATAGAGTATATAAATGTTAATACAGCCGCTCTAAAATTTATGCCTCAAACGGTTCTTAATAACAAAGCTATCTATATACCTAAAGATGAGTTTAGTAAAGCTAAACATTTACAAGATGCCGGTAGTGCATCTAAAGTGTATGATTCAATTTGGTCAGAATTTAAACAAAAATAGAAAATATTAAGGAAATAATATATACTTGTATATAAATTTGTATTATTGTATAATTAAAGTTGCTCTTTTTGTCAGTTTATAAAGGAAATCATGAAAATATAATAAAGGGCAACTATAAAACTAAAGAAAAGGATGAAGATATGACTAAGAAACTAAATTTATTTAAAAGACTAATTCTGTTTTTTGTAGGAATGAGTATAATACAGCTAGGGGTAGCCTTGTTTTTAAAGACGAATATTGGTTCTGATCCCTTTACTTTATTCACTCAAGGATTAGCATTTTTATTACATAAAACACCTGGAAATGCTAATATGATTATTTTATTTGTATTATTTTGCATAATACTTTTAGTTGAAAGAACTCGTATAAAAATAGGAACAATTATATGCGTAGTTGGAGTAGGCCCAATTATAGACCTTGGGGTAAAGGCTGTTTCATTTTTCCCAATAGCATCTTTAAATATTGGTTTAAAAATGCTTTTAATTGTATTCGGATGTATTCTAATTGCAATTGGATTTTCTATACTTTCGGCAAGTGATATAGGTGTTGCGCCAAATGATATTATTCCATTCATAATACAAGATAAAACTAATTTTCAATATCGTTGGATTAGAATGGCATTAGACATTAGCTTTTTAGTAATCGGTTTTGCACTTGGCGGGGTGTTTGGTATAGGCACAATAATATCTGCATTGTTAACTGGTCCATGCATACAATTTTGTCTCCCATACGGAAAGAAACTCGTAAATACTATTATTAGAAATGAAGCTGAAGATGATGAAAAGGAAGAGAATATATCATTAGGAGCTTAAACTTAAAAGCTAATGATGCTACCAAAGGCTAAACTTTGGTAGCATCATTAGTTTTTTATTTACTATTTGCCATTTCATTTAATGCATCAGATAAAGTTGTAACTTCCATAAGATTAGAAGTAACCTCTTGAATTGCAGCTGATTGTTGCTCTGTAGTTTCAAGTGTAGCATGAGAAGTTTCAATAGTTTTATCAACAGACTCTTGTATTTTAGTTGTAAGTGCTAATATTTTAACAGCAGTTTCCTTTGAATTTTCTGATAAAGATCTTATCTCAGTTGCAACTACACCAAAACCTCTACCAGCTTCTCCTGCTCTAGCAGCTTCTATAGCGGCATTTAATCCTAGCATTTTTGTCTGAGTAGCTATACTTTTTATAGAATCCAGTATTGTATTTATATCTATTGATATAGCTTTTACGTTAATGATTTCATCACTTAAATTTTGCTGATTATTTGTTACAGTTATTGAAGAAGCACTGAGTTCTTCCATAGTTGCAGATATCTGGCTAAAATTATCGGAAAGGTGTTGTGACATAGTGCTTAGTTTAAGTTTTTGATAGCCTGCTTGTGAAAGCGAATTAGCTACAATATATAATACTTCCGCAGCTGCTGTTACATTTTTTTCAGTGGTTAAAGCTATCTCATTAACTGCATCAATATAACCTTCTTCATCAACACCTATCTCATTTGCTACTTTTCTATATCTAGATTCTTCTGGCGCAGAAGTTAAAACTTGGCCTCCTAACATGGTACCTATTAGATGGTCACCTACTAATATAGGCGCAGCAAAATCCAATAATCCAGCATGACAAGTATATATATAAGGTTTTAGAGTTCTTGCAGCTTCCTGGCCACCTTTTTTGTGTGATAATGCACATCTTTCGCAGCCTATTTTTGTAGACTGTGTAAACTCTAAACATGACTTTGTATATGAACTCGGTTTAGTTACAGGGGTACCATCTTTATCTACAGTAACACTTGCCATAGTCATTGCAGTGGCGAAATTATCTTGAAAGGTTTGAAGTAATTTAATATCAATAACATCTTTAATTTCTAGTACAGTTACATCCAATTCACCATTTGCTAATTTCTTAATCATTTTAAATTCCTCCAATATATAATTAATATTATCTCTGCACTTAAAAGGTATTTGTTATTTACTTTATCGACATTTAAATATAAAAACTTTAGCCTTTATTGTAAAAAATTAATCTGAATGCGTGAAATTCATTAAAAATACAAAAAAAGACGAATAGTTGTAAAATTTTTAAATAAACTTCCAGAATATTGTTTGTTGCAAAACTATCAATAATAAAATGAAGTTGAAACTTTATTCATTAATTATGTGTATATTATAAAGATATGTTTTAATTTCTACGTTGGGAGCGAAAGGAGATGTTGAACGAATTGAAAAAAAATTAATATCTGGATGTAAAAAACATGACAAGTCCTCCTTTATGGAACTATTTAAGCTTTATGAGCGATATTTATATAGTATTTGTTATAGTTACACTCAAAATGAACATGATTCTCTTGATATTGTACAAGAAATTTATATAAAAGTTTTTAAAAATATATCAAGTTTTGATGAGGATAGGCCATTTCGCCCTTGGATAAGAAGAATTACAGTAAATACATGTATAAATTATAAAAGAAATATTAAAAGTAATATTATTTCATTAAATTATGAATATGCGAGTGGACTTTGTTTAGAAGACACAATTGTTTCTGACTATAATTTAGAAGAGGAAGTCCAGAAAAAGGAGTTAAAAAAGATAATAAAGGATGGACTTATAAATTTACCAAGTAATTATAGAATGGTAATTGCATTAAGATATTTTGATGATTTGAGTTATTTAGAAATTTCAGAATTGCTAAATAGACCGCTTGGAAGCATTAAAACTGATTTATATAGGGCTAAAGCTATATTAAAGAAACAACTAGAAAATGATATGGAGGTGTAATTATGTGCTGTAAATTTGATAAAGAACTTTTATATGCTTTTGATGATAAGACAATTCAGCCACTAGAGAAAATATTTCTTGAAGAGCATATAAAATATTGCACTGATTGTCAAAAGGATCTAAAATTAATAAATATAATTAATCAAAATATTAAAGATGAATTTATTAATATTAAATTTCCTGATAAATTAAGTACAATTTCACGACTTGTTACAGAAAACTGTATATCTGAAATGGAGAAAACTACTATTAAATCTAAAATACATAATATAATAAAGACTTATTGTGGTATAAATAAGGCTATAAAAGGATCAAGTGTAGTTTATAAACATAATCCATATAACAATTTTATTGATAATAAAATCGAAACTACTTTTAATTTTATTAAAAGACCTATAAAATATATGGTTAAAAACAAGTTAGCTGAAATAAGTATTCTAAAAAAGCTTAAATTAGGTTAGAGTTTTAGGTAAAAGGAGGTGTTAGTTTGTTTATTTTATTTTTAATATTAAAAATACTCCTTTATTTATTAATCTTTATATTTGGTATTATTTTATTGTTTTTAATAATTCCCTTTGAATATTATATAAACTCAAAAATTGATGAAAAAATTGATGTCGATATAACTTTATTATTTTTTAAAAAAATTATAAAAGTAATGGTGAAACATGAAGATACTAAAGAAATATTTTTATTGAAAATTATGGGACTACGTATTATTAGAAAAGAAATAAAAAGTCCTGATATAAAAATTGAAAAAGAGGAAATAGAAAAGAATAATAAGAAGAGTAAGAAAAAGAGTAATTTTAATATAAAAGATTATATAGAGCGAGAATTTATAAATGATTTAATAAATTATTTTAAAGATATAATAAGGATAATAAAACCCAAAACAGTCAAAGTTAATGGTTTTTACGGATTTGAGGATCCATCGCTTACAGGTATGCTTTGTGGAATTATACCTCTAATATCAAATCTTATTCCTAAAAGTGATATTAATTTACAACCAGTATTTGATGATGAAATAATTGAAATTGAGTGTGATATTCATGGTAAGATTTCTTTACTATCAGCTATAATAAAAACACTTAAATTTGTGTTTAAGAAAAATAGTAGACAAAAAATATTTAAAAAAGCATAAAAACATGAAACTTATTAATAGTTTATGTGTATTGTTAAGTGTAAAGTTAATAATGATTACGTAATAAATAAATAATTAAATATATATACAAATATTAGGAGGAATAAGTTATGATAAATATGACAGAGAATGCTGAAGCATTATTCTCAAATCTAGAAAGATTTTTAAAGACAGAGACAGTAGTTGGTGAGGCAATAATTGTTGGAGAAACAACACTAATACCACTTATTACAGTTTCATTTGGATGCGGAACCGGGGGTGGAACAGGGAACACTCTTAAGGATGGTGAAGGTACTGGGGGAGGACTTGGAGCAGGAGCTAAGATAACCCCAACTGCTATTTTAGTTATAAAAGATGGGAGTGTAACAATGCTTTCTATAAAAGGAAAATGTAATCTTGAAAATCTTATCCAAATGGTACCAGGACTAGTATCCAAAGTAAGCTCAAAAATGGGTGGATTTAAGAACAAAACAGATAAGAATAAAACAGAAAATGATATCTAAATTTAAACTTAGAAATATTAAATGATAAAATTGACTTAAACGGCCAAAGTCCTTAAATATAGGGGGCTATGGCTGTTTAATATTTTTTGTAAGCTATTGGTATTGTAGAAGATTATATATTCGTCAATTTGAAATTATTATTGATTATTTAAATAAAATCATCTATGATATTGTTAAAGTAGACAATAATTAGATTCGATTAAGTGGTTAAAATTATATATTGGAGCAGGTGAATAAAATGAGTTCTAACAGATATTTAAAGTTTTTAGCAAATATAAGTAAAAATAAACCCAATAGCATTAAAAACAAGAAGACCCCATGTCCATTTTGTAACAGAGATGGGCTAACAGGTATTATAGATGAAGAAGGGCCATTCATTTTAGTTAAAAACAAATTTCCTACATTAGAAAATACACTTCAGACAGTGCTAATAGAAACAAGTAGTTGCGATGTTGATATTACAATGTATGATAAAGAGTATATGAGAAATTTGTTAAGATTTGGAGTTCGTCATTGGATTGATATGGAGAAAAGTGGTGATTTTGAATCTGTGATTTTTTATAAAAATCACGGCCCTTATTCAGGGGGGACTATTAATCATGCACATATGCAGATTGTTGGACTAAAATCTATAGATTACAAAGAATCTTTAAAAGATGAGTATTTTGAAGGAATAGTAATTAACGAGTCAGATGGATGTGTCGTTAATCTTTCAACAAAACCAAAGGTGGATTTTACTGAATTCAATATTATAATAAATAATATTAATAATTTAGATATAATGGCTGATAATATACAGAAAATTGTTCATTATATATTAAATGATTTTTATGTGAAATGTAGTAGTTTTAATCTTTTCTTTTATGATTGGAAGGGTAAAATAATCTGTAAAGTTATACCGAGATTTATTACATCTCCATTATTTATAGGCTTCTCTATTTCTCAGATTACAAACCAAACAGATGAAATTGTAAAGCAGGTTCAACAGTTGTATTTTAAATCTGAAGTGTAACTAGACATTTATTATATTTAAGAGAAGTTTATTATGGCTTCTCTTAAATATAAATTTTACTCCATGAGATTCAATTAGGAAGATAAACTTCTTCGTCTATATACACTCATAATAACACCTACAGAAAGCATATTAACAAGGCCTAAGGAACCACCGTAACTTAAGAATGGAAGTGCGACTCCAACGATTGGGAATAAATTTAAATTCATTAATATATTCGAAACAAATTGTACTATAAATACACTAATGAGGCCGCTTATGAGTAATCTGCCATAACTATCTCTAACATATTTTGAAATGTGTAAAATCCTATATATGAAAGAAATTATTATAGAAATAATAACTGCGGCTCCTAGCCAGCCAAAGGTGTGTACTATGAAAGTAAACACAAACTCTGATTCCATTGAAGGTAACCTTAACATGGTTGAGGGAAAACCGTGTCCAAAAATTCCAGATGTATGAGTTATATTATACATTTGTACACCCATGTATCCCATTCCTTTTGGATCAGAGAATGGATATAAAAAATTCATAAGTTTCTTAAGTGTATACATTCTATATGACTGTGAAAAAATATAGAATAAAAAACAAATAATATTAAAGGCAACAATGTAAAGAGCATATCTTTTTTTCATACCAGATTTAAGTGCTAAAACCATAAATGAAATAAAATAAATTCCACAGTAAGCTAATGCTGGGACTAATAACATAAGAATCAATGGAATAAATAAATACACAACAGCTTTAATTAAATTTATTTTATTGTTCCAGTCATAGTTATTGAATATACCTGCCATGGATATTACAAATACATATAAACTAATAGCTTTAATGTCTACTGAAAAAGAGCCTATACTAAGGGATGGAATTCCATTTATTGGATGTCCTAGGAAAAATATTAAGATAAATGACAAACACATTCCTACGAAAATATATTTTGAATATTTTTCTAATTTTCGATAATCAAAGAAATATAATAGTACGACACCAATAGTACCAATTGCTGAATATAATAAGCTATGATTAAATAAATAATCACTAGGCTTATATGAGTTTTTATATTGTATAAGATACATCAAAACAACACCAGCATTTACAAGTATTATGGTTAAAAGTAATGTAATCCAATCGGGGGTTCCTTTATGTGCTATGTTTAACTGTTTACCTATAGCTTCCCCATCGCCCATTCGTTTTATAGCTGCACTAGTTGATTCTACATCTGACAATCCTCTCTCATTATTTTCATCTACGATATCCTCTATGTGTGATAATAATTCCTCTTTTATTTCTTTATGAGCACCTTTAAATTTCACATAAGAACATATATTGTCTATATATTCATTAATTTTAGAATTATCTTTTATGCCCATATCACAACCTCCAATAACATATTATCAACGGCTGAACGGAAAGTAGACCATTCTTCTTCTTTTTCTTTTAAAGATAATTTACCAGCTTCCATTATCCTATAGTATTTTCTCTTACGTTTTGAAGAACCCTCATCCCAATATGATTCAACTAATCCTTTTGATTCTAATGTATGGAGAATTGGATAAAGAGTCCCTTCCTTTAGTGTGAATATACCATTTGATTTTTCCTCCATTTCTTTTATCATTTCATACCCATACATTGGTTTTTTATTAATTAGTTTTAAAATAAGAATTACAGTGCTACCTTTTAAAAGTTCTTTATTTATTGGCATTTTAAACCTCCTTATACATAGACAATCTATACATAGTTAATCTATGTATAATAATAACATCAATCAATAAAATGTCAATATATACTTTAATATTTATATTTTAGTATAAATGTTTTTTTTAAGATTAGTTGACATTATAATAATAAAGTTATATATTTATAGTGTACTACATAACGTAGTACACATAGTACACATTATGCAACTAGTAAAAAAATTAATTGAATGAAAGAAGGTGAGGCCATGATAAATATTGATAGCAGAAGCAGTAAGCCTATTTATGAACAGATTATTGAGAAGGTAAAGGAAAATATAATAAAAGGAATATTGAAACCAGGAGATAAACTGCCTTCCGTAAGGGAACTTGCAGCAGTTATAACGGTCAATCCTAACACTATAAGTAAAGCATATATGGAGCTTGAGCGAATGAAGACAATCCAAGTTATAAGGGGGAAAGGAACCTTTGTATCAGAAAATTTCAAACCTGTTATGGATGAAGAAAAAATGAAAGAAATTAAAGAACATATGAAGAAAATAATAATAGAAGCGCATTATATAGGTCTTGATAAGGATACATTAATAGATATATTAAATGATATTTATAGTGAGTTTTAGCAATTAGAAATTTTAAAATGGGGGGATTAGATTGATAGATATAAAAAATGTGAGCAAAAAGATAGATGATAAATACATTTTAAGAAATGTAGATTTGCATGTGAATAAGGGGAGTATATTTGGAATAATTGGGGAAAATGGTGCTGGCAAAACTACACTTATTAAATGTTTAACAGGTATTTACAGAGTTAATGAAGGAAGCATTTTAATAGATGGGGAAGAGGTTTTTGATAACGCTAAAATAAAACAGAGGATAGGGTATGTATCCGATGAAAACCAATATTTTTCATCTTTTAAAGTAAAGGAACTCTTAGAATTTTATAAGAAAGCCTATAATGATTTTTCAAAGGAGAGATTTGATGAGCTTAATATAAAATTTAAAATTCCTTTAAATCGAAGAATAAGGGAACTTTCCAAAGGAATGAAGATGAGAACAGCTATCCTTTTAAACTTAAGTATAAAACCAGACATCTTAATCCTTGATGAACCCACATCTGGACTTGATCCTGTGATCAAAAAAGAAATAATGTCTATTATTGTGGATGAAGTAGCATCAAGAGGTGTAACTGTATTTATTTCATCACATCACTTGGACCATATTGAGAGAATATGTGATAGCGTAGCAATAATTAAAGAAGGCACCATAAAACTTAAAAGTTCTATGGAAGACGCTAAAAATAGCATAAAAAAACTTCAAGTGATGTTTAAAGATGAAGTCAATATAAATAAGAAGTTATCTTCTATTGATGGAGTAATTAAGGTTGAAACTATAGGTAGGGTAAATTATATAATCACTAAAAATTACACAAAAGATTTAGAGAAAAAACTTTATGACATGGGAGCTGAATTTATAGAAATTGTAGATATGAGTCTTGAGGACATGTTTATATATTTCGTAGAAGAGGAGGATAAAAATGAATAGGATTATAAATAAGGCCCTTTTTTATAAGGAATGGATATACGTGAAATGGATAACACTTTTAACTATTGTTATACTTTTAAGTAGTAAGGGTTATGGGGTTATATCTGAATTAAATTACAAAAGAATGATTCAGGGAGGAGCAGAGTATAATTATTGGTTTAATAACGGACTTTATGAAGCAAATATTCATATTTTTATAATGGTGTTTGTTGTATTAATACTCGCCATGACTTTATTTGCAGGTGAGAAGACTAGCGAAACTCAAGGGTTTATTGCTTCTATGCCATTTACAAGGAAAGAAATAATTTTTAATAAATGGATTGTTGGAGTGGTAAGTTTATTTATAAGTTTTGTAGTAACGTATATATTTTTAAGCTTGTTATATTTATTAAATATTAAAGGCCTTGATACAACATTAAATCCATATTTCGATATAATTAAATGGTTTTTTATGAATACATTCCAATACATTTGCATTTTCACTTTTATGATGTTTATTCAGGCAGTTATGGGAAATAGTATAGTATCTAGCATAGTAGGTGGAATAATACTTATGGTACCATTATTTACAACTACGTTAGGAGACCTTATAATCAGAAGATACTATGGGTATAATCGATATATGTATAAGATTACTAATGATATTTCGGACTGGTTAAGCATTTATAGCTACAATATACCTCATCAGAGTTGCGTTGAAACAGCAATAAAGGGGACGTATGCTCATGCATTTTCTTATTATACTAATTATAAATCGAAGTTACTAGTACTTTTTCTGTTAACTTGTTTATTTTTGTTCTTAGCTAATTTAGCATATAAAAAAAGAAACATTGAATATAATTTGAGACTAATAGTTTTTAAAAATTTAGAACCTGTATTTATAGGGGGAGTTGCTATTTGTTCAGGGCTTTTGGCTGGAGTTATTTTTGGAAGTGATCGCTTAAGAGAATTTGGGATTTGGTTTGTCATCTTCACTATTATTGGATACTTTATATCTAAATTATTACTTAAGGTATTATCGTCAAGGAAATAATTGAAAATATTGGAATATAAAATGGGGGGATTATCTTGATAGATATAAAAAATGTGAGCAAAAAGATAGATGATAAATACATTTTAAAAAATGTAGATTTGCATGTGAATAAAGGGAGTATATTTGGAATAATTGGTGAAAATGGTGCTGGTAAAACTACACTTATTAAATGTTTAACAGGTATTTACAGAGTTAATGAAGGAAGCATTTTAATAGATGGGGAAGAGGTTTTTGATAACGCTAAAATAAAACAGAGGATAGGGTATGTATCCGATGAAAACCAATATTTTTCATCTTTTAAAGTAAAGGAACTCTTAGAATTTTATAAGAAAGCCTATAATGATTTTTCAAAGGAGAGATTTGATGAGCTTAATATAAAATTTAAAATTCCTTTAAATCGAAGAATAAGGGAACTTTCCAAAGGAATGAAGATGAGAACAGCTATCCTTTTAAACTTAAGTATAAAACCAGACATCTTAATCCTTGATGAACCCACATCTGGACTTGATCCTGTGATCAAAAAAGAAATAATGTCTATTATTGTGGATGAAGTAGCATCAAGAGGTGTAACTGTATTTATTTCATCACATCACTTGGACCATATTGAGAGAATATGTGATAGCGTAGCAATAATTAAAAATGGCGAAATAAAACTTAAAAGTTCTATGGAAGATGCTAAAAATAGTATAAAAAAACTTCAAGTTATGTTTAAAGATGAAGTCAATATAAATGAAAAGTTATCTTCTATTAATGGAGTTATTAAGATTGAAACTATAGGTAGGATAAATTATATAATTACTAAAAATTACACTAAAGAGTTAGAGAAAAAGCTATATGACATGGGTGCTGACTTTATAGAAATTGTAGATATGAGTCTTGAGGATATGTTTATATATTTTGTAGGAGAGGAGGATAAAAATGAATAAAATTATAAATAAAGCCCTTTTCTATAAGGAATGGATAAATGTAAGATGGGTAACGCTTTTAACTATTATAACACTTTTATTTTATAAAGTTTATGGTGTTATATCATTACTAAATCGAAATAAAATGTATATGGAATACAATATTGGAAGTAGGACTGACAGGTGGTTCAATAATGGACTATATGGTATGAACAGTTATTATTTTGTAATGGTATTAGTTGTCATAATACTCGCTATAATTTTATTTAAAGGAGAAAAAACTAGTGAAACTCAGGGATTTATAGCTTCTATGCCATTTACAAGGAAAGAGATAATAATTAATAAATGGCTTGTTGGTGTGGTAAGTTTACTTATAAGTTTTGTAATAACATATATATTTTTAAGCTTGTTTTATTTTGCTAATATTAACGGCCTTGGTAAAACATTAAATCCATATTCTGATATAGTTAAATGGTTTTTTATGGATACATTTCAGTACATTTGTATTTTTACTTTTATTATGCTTGTACAGGCAGTTATGGGAAATAGTATAGTGTCTGGCATGGTAGGTGGTATAATTTTAGGGGTACCAATATTTATATCAATGGTAGTACAGGAATTAGTTATGAGATATTATCGATATGATGAATTAATTAATATAATCTTTGAAAAAATTAGTGGTTGGATAAATATTTATAGTTATAATGTAGCTAAACAGAAGTCCTTTTATCCAAATCCAGCAGAAAATATTAATCAGGATTATTATCAAAACTTCTATTATAGTAATTATAAATCGAAGTTATTAATACTTTTTCTATTAACTTGTTTATTTTTATTCTTAGCTAATTTAGCCTATAAAAAGAGAAACATAGAATATAATTTGAGATTAATTGTTTTTAAAAATTTGGAACCTGTCTTTATGGGGGGCGTTGCTATATGTTCAGGGCTTTTGGCTGGAGTTATTTTTGGAGAGAGTGGTTTAAAGGCATCGTTTGGAATTTACTTTGTCATTTTCACTATTATAGGATATTTTATATCGAAACTACTACTTAAGGTATTATCCTCAAAAAAATAATTATAAGACATAATCATTTTAATTTAAGGAGTGGATTAGATTGAAAAGAATACCATATATAACTGTATTAGGTTGCATAATTATTGCAATTTTAATATCTGCTTGTGGTGAAAAAGACATTAAAAACAATCTCATTATAGGAAATAAAAGTTCAGAAATCATTAGCAATATAGCAATTCAAAGAATTGGTAAAACTGAGATTAGGGGCAGCAATTTGAAGCAGAATCAGCATTGTTATTTTGATATGGGAGTGCAGAAAAATTGTACTTATAAAGTTGAATTTGAAGATAAAAATAACAAAAGTACTCTTAGCAATGAATTTACGTGTGATTTTAATAAAGAAGGAATAGTAGATATAAATGTTAGAAAAGATAATAATGGAAAATGGGCAGTTGTTTTAAATTAGATAATTTTACTTATGAGCATATATAAGATTTGCTATACCATGTTGTTTTTATTGAAATAATTACTAAAAATTCAATTTTAAATGCCTTAGTTGTGTTCACATAACTAGGGCATTTTTTATAATGTAAGGTTATAATTCGGGAACTAACAGTTAAATTGAAAACTTTATGATAATTGTAATAATTTAAGTGACAATTGTCATAGTTTAGATGACAAAATGTAGGTGAAGATAATATAAAATTAGTTCATAATGTATTTAAGAGATAACTGATAACGTTATCATTCGTTACGAAATAATATATTTTAAGGGGGAGAAATAATGATAGCTATTATACTTGGATCTCATGGAAAATTTTCTAAGGAGTTGCTAAAGTCTTCAGAAATGATACTCGGCAAACAAGAAAATATAGGATATGTGACTTTGGAGCCTGGGGAAAGTGCTGATGATCTTGTTAAAAAGTATGAAGATTTAATTAAAAACCTTGATATTAAAGAAGGATTACTTTTTATGGTTGATTTGTTTGGTGGAAGTCCATTTAATGCAGCTAGTAGGATAGCAATTACTAGTGAAAATATTGATATTGTTACTGGAGTTAATTTACCAATGCTTCTCGAGGTTTCTGTTTCAAGAGATTTTAAAAGTTTAGATGATATTGTAAAAACTGCTATAGATTCTGGACTAGATGCTATAAAATCATTTAAAGCAAATTTTAATGATAACGATGAGGAGGAATTAGAATAATGGAAATAAGTTTTGTAAGAGTTGATGACAGATTAATTCATGGACAGGTAGCAACGGTTTGGGCCAAAGTATCAAAATGTAACAAAATATTTGTATGTAGTGATGAGGTTGCTAATGATAAGTTAAGAAAAAGTTTATTATTACAGGTTTCACCACCAGGAATAAAAGCCTATGTAATGCCTATTGAAAAGGCAATTGGTGCATATAAAAATCCTAAATACAACGATTTTAAAACTTTGTTTTTGACTACAAATCCAGCTGATGTTTTAAGATTGATTGAAGGTGGAGTAGATATTAAATCAGTAAACGTCGGTGGAATGTGTTTTAAAGAAGGAAAAACACAAATATCTCCTGCAGTATCTGTAGGTGCTGATGATATAAAAGCATTTAAAAAATTACATGAATTAGGAATAGAATTGGAGTTAAGACAAGTTGCCCGTGATCCAAAAGTTGATTTAATGAGCAAAATCTCAAAACTATAAAAATTTTAAAATTAAATAAGGGGGGATATTAATGAGTACATTACAAATAATTTTAGTATTTATAATTGCAGGTATAACTGGAATGGGGAGTGTTCTGGATTCAGCTCAAACTCATAGACCATTAATAGCATGTACACTTATAGGCTTAGTTTTAGGAGACATTAAAACCGGAATTATTTTAGGTGGCTATTTAGAACTTTTAGCACTTGGATGGATGAATGTTGGAGCAGCTATGGCTCCAGATGCTGCACTGGCTAGTGTTGTATCAACAATTTTAGTAATAGTTGGGCACCAGTCAATCACAGCTGGAATGGCACTTGCAATTCCAATAGCAGTTGCAGGACAAGTGCTTACTATTTTTGTTAGAACAATAATAGTGTTTTTTCAGCATCTTGCAGACAAATACGCCAAAGAAGCAAATTTTAGAGGCATAGAAATGTGTCATATAATAGCTTTATCAATACAGGCATTACGAGTTGCTATTCCGGCTGTATTAGTTGCAGCTGTTGCAGGAACTGGTACAGTTAATGCAATGCTTTCGGCAATACCAGTAGTTGTTACAAGAGGATTACAAGTATCAGGAGGGTTTATAGTTGTTGTTGGTTATGCAATGGTAATAAATATGATGGAAGCAAAGTATTTAATGATTTTCTTCTTTGCAGGATTTCTAATTGCAGTATTTACAAGTTTCACTCTTGTGGGACTCGGAATGCTTGGACTAATTTGCGGTATAGCTTATATTCAATTGAATCCTAAATATAGCAAAGATTCTGAGGTTGTAGATGAATTAGATTAATTATAAAAGGGGGATATAAAATGAGTGAAAACAAATTAAAACAACAAAACATTAAACATAAAGATATAGAAGACAAAGAAGTAAAATTAACCAAAGGCGATCTTAGGAGTATGTTTATTCGTTCAAATTTCCTTTTAGGGTCTTATAACTTTGAGAGAATGCAGGCAGTAGGTTTTTGCGTTACATTAATCCCTGCAATAAAAAGGCTATATTCTAAAAAAGAAGATCAAGCGGAAGCATTAAAAAGACATTTAGAATTTTTCAATACACAACCATTTGTCGCAGCACCGATTATGGGTATAACGGCAGCTATGGAGGAACAAAAGGCAAATGGAGCGTCAATAGATGATGCAGCAATAAGTAGTGTAAAAGTAGGGCTAATGGGACCACTAGCAGGGGTAGGCGATCCAATATTTTGGGGAACAGCAAGACCGGTTATAGCAGCAATAGGGGCTGGAATAGCAATTACTGGGAGTGTAGTAGGCCCATTACTATTCTTTCTATTATTTAATGGACTTAGGTTAGGTACACTTTGGCTTGGTTTAAATTATGGATATAAAAAAGGTTCTGAAATAGTTACGGATGTTTCTGGAAACAAATTAGCTAAGCTAACTGAATGTGCTTCAATATTAGGTCTGTTTGTAATGGGTGCACTAGTGGCTAAATGGACTACTATTAATGTACCGGTAGTAATTTCAAGAATTACTGGATCAGATGGTAAAGTTGTAATTAACACTGTACAAAGTCAATTAGATTCTTTGTTACCAGCAGCATTACCATTATTGTTAACTTTTTTATGCATGAAGTTATTAAAGAAAAAGGTAAGTGCAGTAGCATTAATATTTGCATTGTTTGCAGTAGGTATCTTTGGATTTTGGGCAGGTATATTAAAATAATAAGCTGTCTTATAAATATAATTTTATAAAACATTAAAGGCTAACATTGAAATTTGATTTTCTCTGTTAGTTTTTTTTATAACTATAAATAAAGGAATTTAAAGTTAGTTTTGAAGTTAAATATTATTATTAAAGAACATAATATGAGTTAAAAATTATAGAATATGGAGTGTGAAATAAATTAATGAATAAAATTAAAATGATATGTTTAGATATTGATGGAACATTACTAAATTCAGAACATAAAATTTCAAAAAAAACAAAAGAAGTAATTGAGATAGTAGCAAATAAAAAACAAATTCCAGTAATATTAGTGTCTGCAAGAATGCCTAAGGGAATATTGTTTTTACAAAAGGAACTTAATATCGAGCAACCAATTATTTGTTATAGTGGTGCTTTAGTTATGGACAAAGATGCTAATATATTATCTAATTGTAGTATAGAAGTTTCAGATGTAAGGCAGGTTCATAATTTTGTTAAGGAAATAGGTGTGCATATGAGTTTATACAAAGATGATGAATGGTATATTGAAGAAATAGATGAATGGTCGAGTCAAGAAAGTGAAATAACCAATATTTCTCCGAAAGTTATAAATTTTACTGATTTATTTAATGTATGGGAACAAGAAAAATCAGGACCTAATAAGCTTTTATGTATGGCAGAACCAGATAAAATCAAAGCATTGGATCTACTAATTAAAAGTTATCATTCAAATAATTTGAACATATATCCTTCAAAACCAACCTATCTAGAAATAATGCCTAATAATGTTTCAAAAACTTCTGCAATAGAAATCTTGATGTCAAAGTTTAATATACAGAGATCTGAGATAATTGCTATAGGTGATAACTATAATGACATTAGTATGATAGAATTTGCAGGCGTTGGGGTTGCAATGGGTAATGCACCAGAAGGAGTTAAACAATATGCTGATTATATAACTTCGACTAATGATGAAGATGGAGTAGCCATGGCAATAAAAAAATACATCATATCATGAACACTTTTTATGGAAGTAACTTATATAAGATGTTACAATAAAAAGTGTAATGATGTAAAAAAAGTGAAAATAATTAACATATGATATGGAGGTAAAACGATGGAAAAACTAGATGAAAAAAGATGGGGAAAAACATCCGTAACTAGAATTTCATTGTTTGTTATAAATTTTTTAGTAATTGTATTTACGTCTATAGTTAGTTCTAATACTATAGGCTTAATTTGTGAAAATAATATGGCAAGGGAATTTATTGAAAAAGTTAGCTCTGTTCCTACAATTGAATGGAAAATGCCTGTATTTTCTATGTTGCTTTTATTTATGCTTACTATTAGTGTTATAACTAGGGAATATCTATTTAAAAAAAATCAATTTGCATTATATATTTTTTGCGTTTTTGATATTTTATTATGCATTGGCATAATGGTATATCTTAATATGGATTATAAGGGGATATTGTTTATAGCAATAGCAAATATAGTTACTTATATTGATGGAAAAAAAAGAAAAAGTGTATTTATTTTAGTAATAATTATTATTTATATAACATTAGATTATAATATTTTGTCTATTAAAATTAATATATTTAATATTAATGATTATGTTCAATACTACACGTCAATGCAAAGACTTTATTTTTTTAGTATTAAGAATATACTTAATTCTATAAACGAAATAATATTTATAGTGTTTATGATTCAAGTTATACAGAATGAAAGAGATGAAAATGAAAAAATTTCAGAATTGTATATCAAGCTATATAAATCCTCAGAGGAATTAGAAGTTATAAATATTCAATTGCAAGACTATGCTAGAAAATCTCAGGAAGCAGCTAAAATTAAAGAAAGAAATAGGTTAGCAAGGGAAATTCATGACACTATTGGTCATACACTTACTGGTATAGCAATTGGTTTAGAAGCATGTATAGAATTATCAGAATTCAACATTAGTAAGATGAAAATTCAGATGCTAAAAATATCAGAGCTTGCAAGATCAGGGCTCTTAGATGTTCGAAGATCTATGAATGAGCTAAGGCCTGATGCGCTTGAAAGATTTTCGCTAATTGAAGCAATTTCAAAGTTGTCTGAAGATATAAATGAGTGTACAAATACTAAAGTAAAGATTCAAATTACAGGACAAGCTCCAAAAATGGGCGCGGATGAAGAAGAAACAGTTTATAGAATAGTTCAAGAGGGAATAACAAATGCAGTGAGGCATGGGGCCGCAAGTGAGATTATAGTGGCTTTAGAATTTGCAGAAAATAAGTTGCAAATTAAAATAATGGATGATGGAATAGGAGCAGGTGAAGTTAAAAAAGGGTTCGGATTAAGGCATATTGAGGAGAGAGTAAACATGTTAGGGGGAGAAGTTAAGTTTGGTGGTAATAACGCAGGAGGATTTATTATTTCTGCATACTTGCCTATAAGGGGGGAGTTTAAAAATGATTAAAATACTAATAGCAGAAGATCAAGAACTTATAAGTCAGAGTCTTGAAATAATTCTTGGAAATAAACCTGATATGAAAGTAGTTGGTGTTGCAGAGGATGGTAAAAAGGCTGTTAGATTAGCAGAAAAATTAATTCCTGACATTATTCTAATGGATATCCGTATGCCTGAAATAGATGGAGTAAAATGTATAAAGATTATAAAAAAGATATTGCCACAAATAAAAATTATAGTACTTACAACCTTTGATGATAATGAATATATATTTGATGCTCTAAAATATGGGGCTAGTGGTTACCTATTAAAAGGACTATCTTCTATAGAACTAGTGGGTGCTATTAGAACTGTATATAATGGAGGGGCTCTTATAAACCCTAATATTGCAATGAAGGTAGTTGAATTTTTCCATGAGGACGATAAGGTTGAATATAAAATCAATGTAGATGAGTTAGAATTCCATAATTTAAATAAGAATGAGTTAAAAATAATGAAATTAATAGGGAGGGGGATGTCAAATAAGGAAATAGCTCTTGAAGCTAATTTTAGTGAAGGTACTGTGAGAAATTATATAAGTAATATTTTAAGTAAACTAAACTTAAGAGATAGGACACAAATAGCCATATTTGCAATTCAATCTAGATTGGAGCTGAAAAAGATTGAAAATTAGAATAGCGAAAAAAGATTTTAAAAAAATAGCTATATCTATAATTTTTTTTATAATAATAACTTCTGTTATTTATGTTTATTATAAAAATAAAAATAAAACAGTAGTATTAGAGTTTGGTACATTTGTTGGGAGTATGTATGATGTGCCTGAGTGGCAATCTTATAAAGCTTTAGATGAAGCAATATACAAGTTTGAGAAAGCAAATCCTCATATAAAGGTTAAGTATAAAAGTGGAATTTTAAAGAATGATTATTCGGAGAGATTATCTCAAAATATACTAAAAGGTAATGAACCTGATTTATTCTGCGTTTTGCCTGGTGATTTTAATACTTTTGCTTCAATTGGAGAACTAAAAAATCTTAATAATTTGATTAAAGATGATAAAACATTAGATTTATATAAACAATATAGTACGGCAATAAAATCTGGAAAATATAAAGGTTCTCAATATGCACTGGCAAAAGAAGTAGATCCAGAAGTAATGTTTGTAAATAAAACCCTATTAAAAAAACAGGGAATAGAATTGCCTAGTTCAGATTGGACATGGAATGATTTTTATGAAATATGTAAGAAAGTAACTCTCGATACAGATAAAGATGGTAAGATAGATCAATTTGGAACTGTAGGATTTAATTGGCAACAGGCTGTATATACTAACGGTCAGAAGCTTTTTGATACAAATGGTAATAAAGCAACTTTTGATAATGAAGGAGTTTCATATGCTATTAAGTTTATCATATTACTTAATAAGTTAAATAAAAATTTTATAGTTAATCTTAAAGATTTTGATGAGGGTAAAGTTGCATTTAGACCTTTCCCATTTTCAACATATAGGGCATATAAAGTATATCCATATAAAGTAATGAAATATGGACAATTTGAATGGGAATGTATAAAGTTGCCTAAAGGACCAGAGGGAGCAAACGCTGGACAACTTAATAGTCTACTTTTTGGAATAAGTTCAAGAACTAAACATGAGAAAGAGGCTTGGAAATTTTTAAAGTTTTTAACAAATGATAAAGATGTTCAAATGGATGTTTTAAAATATTCTCATGGAATGCCTGTAGTAAAGGAAGTATTAGAATCAAAAGAAACAGATAAAGAACTATCAAAGTATAATCCCGAAGGGAAAATCTTTATTAATAAGAAAGAATTGAGTCAGGTTGTAGAACAGTCTATTGTAACACCAAGTTTTCATAAATATGAGGAAAGTATGGATATAGCAGATAAAGATATATTTAAATTAATGAATAGTGGTGAGGACGTGCAAGAGTCACTAATAAAATTAAACTATAAATTAAATAATTTTCTTAAGCCATAGCTAAATATAGGAGGGGGCAAATGACTAAAAAAACTATTGTAATGATTCTAATAATTTTAATGGTTTTATTTACAGGAGTACTCAGTGTATATTTAAGCTTTATTAAGGAGTCTCCTTTTGGTGGAAAAAGATTAAAGTTTGGTGCAACCTATATGAATATGAATAATCCGTATTTTGTTAAATTGAATGAAAGTATAAAAAAAACTGTTGAAAGTCAAAATGGAACACTCATTGCACTGGATGCACAGCTTGAAGTATCAAAACAAATATCTCAAGTTGATGATCTTATATCTCAAAAGGTGGATATTATATTTCTAAACGCTGTGGACTTTAAAGGAATAAAGCCAGCACTTATAGCTGCAAAAAAGGCTAATATACCTGTTATAGTTGTAGATTCTCCAGTTTTTGATGACAAGTTGGTTGATTGTACAGTGGTTTCTGAAAATTATAATGCAGGAGTTTTATGTGCAAGAGATTTAGTAGCAAAGCTTAATGGAAAAGGAAACGTTGTCATAATTGAACACCCAACAGCTAAATCAGCTATTCAAAGAATTGAAGGTTTTGAAGATACTATAAATAAATATAAAGGGATAAAGGTTGTTGCACGGAAAACATCAAATGGTCAACTTGAATTAGCTATGGAAGTTATGGATAGTATAATTCAATCAAATAAAAAAATAGATGCTGTCATGTGTCTTAATGACCCAACGGCACTAGGAGTTATTGCAGCATTTGAAAACACTAAAAAAAATGATAAAGTATATATTTATGGAGTAGATGGAGCTGATGATGCATTAGCAATGATTGAGAAAGGAAAACTAACAGCAACTGCTGCGCAGTCGCCAGATAAAATTGGAAAAATAGCTGCAGAAACTGCTTTGAAAAAGTTGGAAGGATTAAAAATAGAAAATTATATTAATGTACCAGTAGAATTAATTAATAAACAAAATCTGGTGTACCCATAAAATTCGGGGTACGCCATTTTTTATGTTTGTTTTTAAATTGTGATAACCCTAGTCAAGAATATATCATAGTGAACGATATAATAAGAAGGCGAAGTTATATAGTGTTTTATTAGAAAAGAATGTATTATAACAACAAATCTAAAAGATTAACAAATCAGGAGGTATTACATATGAAAAAAATGTTTAATAATTTAAAAATATCAACAAAATTGCTATCACTAGTTATCTTTCTGTCTATTGTTATAGGAAGTGTAGGTTTTTTAGGACTATATAATATGAATAAAATTAATTCAAATGCAACATTACTACATGACTATAATTTAGTTAGCATAGAACAAGTAAATACCTTAAGGCAAAATTATTCAGATATCAGAACAGCGTTAATTAAGATGGTTTATAAGGAAAGAAAAGATAAAGGTGAGAATGAAGAGATTGTTACAGAGATAGAGGGTTTAACTAAAAAAAATGAAAATTTATTTGCAACAATAAAAAGTACTAATGAGAAGATGAGGGTAGGTAAGAGTCAAGCAGATCAAGAAAAAGATAAAGTTCTGCTTGATAAAATTGAAAGTTCATCAAAGGGATATTTAGCTTCAGGGAAAAAGGCAGTCGATTTTGGAGTAGCAAAAGATTTTAAATCAGCTGCAGGTCAACTCTCAGGGGCATCAAAGGATAGAGCTGCTTTATTCGAGGGTATTGACGGGCTGAATGCTAGTAGTGTTAAAGAAGCCGATTCATTTTACTCAGATAACAATATAACATTCAATGGGTCTAAAATGATAATAATAATAATTACTGTATTGGGATTTCTTTTTTCAATCATATTAGGACTTTTTATAGCTTTAGCTATTTCAAGACAACTAAAAAAAGTTGTTAACTTTGCTGGAGACATGGGGAATGGAGATTTAAATAAGGACATAGATATTGATTCAAAAGATGAAATAGGGGATCTTGCTAGAGCGCTAAATAAAGCAAAAGACAATATGAAATTGCTTATATCAGAAATAATTAATAGTTCTAGTGATATAAGTGCTGCTAGTGAGGAGTTATCAGCAACATCTGAAGAGGTTTCTTCAAAAATGGATATTGTTAACGAATCTACTGATCATATAACCGCTGGGATTCAAAATTTAAGTGCTACAACGCAGGAAGTTAGTGCATCAACAAAGGAAATTGAAAATACAACAATGAATTTAATTAATAAGGCTAATGAAAGTTTTAAATCTGCTGTAGAAATTAAGAAAAGAGCAGCTGAAATAAAAGTAAAAGCTACACAAAATATAGAGCAAGGTAATGAAATATATGAGAAAAATCGTATGAATATACTAAAGGCAATAAATGATGGAAAAGTAGTTAAGGATATTACTGTTATGGCAGATTCAATTGGAGCTATAGCTGAGCAAACAAATTTACTTGCATTAAATGCTGCTATTGAAGCTGCTAGAGCAGGTGAAATGGGTAAGGGATTTGCAGTAGTTGCAGATGAAGTAAGAAACCTTGCTGAGCAATCATCTGTTGCAGTAGAAAATATTCAAAGCATGGTAAATAAGATTGAAGTGGCATTCAATAATTTATCTAGAAGTGGTCAAGAGGTTTTAGAGTATCTTGAAACAGGTGTAAAACCAAGTTATCAATTACTTATGACTACAGGTGTTCAATACGAGCAAGATGCAGATTTTGTTAATAATATGGCAAGTGAAATAGCTAGTACATCAAAACAAATGAAAGAAGTTATAGATAAGGTAACTTATGCAATAGATAATCTATCAGCAACTACTGATAAATCAGCTGCTAGTACAGAAGATATATCCAATAGTATAAATGAGATAACAATTGCAATAGGAGAAGTAGCAAGTTCAGCTCAAAGTCAAGCTGAAACTTCTCAGAAACTAATAGATCTAACTAATAAGTTTAATGTTTAAATAAGTATTGTAGTAAATATTAAAAAATGAAGCCATAATTGGCTTCATTTTTTTGATTATAATTGTATTATCACAAATTATTGATCGTTATTATGATGAATCTAATATAAAATTTGCATCTACAGATGATCATTTGTTTGAAGAATATAAAAACTGATTTTGATAGTTAACAACACTTTTAAGGTTAATGAATGTTTTTGCTTAAGAAGTTATACTGTGATTAGTTACAAACGTATACAGTAACCGTATACAAAAAGCTGTATATTTTAAGTTTGATTACAGTGGATTTCAAACTGATCTGTTGTAAAGTAAAAGCAATTTTTTTATGTTATTCATGTAAACGTATAATAAAACAAATCAAGTAATGTTAGTTATAAATAGGGAGGAATTTTAAATGGTTCGTAAATGTATTGTAATGAAAGTATTTAGTGGGTTTCATGCTGAGTATAAAAGACGTCATGATGAAATTTGGCCTGAAATGGTTGAGATGTTACATGAGTATGGTGCAAAAAACTATTCTATTTTCTTGGATGCAGAAACAAATAGTCTAATTGCGTATTTAGAAATTGAAGATGAAGTTTTATGGAGTAAAAGTGATGCAACCGAAATTTGTCAAAAATGGTGGGCTTATATGAAAGATGTTATGGAAACAAATGAGGATAACAGCCCAGTTTCAATGGAGTTAAAAGAATTATTCCATTTAAATTAAAGGAGGGAATAACAAATGAGTAGTAATGAAAAACAAATTATTAGTAAAGAAGAAAATAAACTGGCTTGGAAAACCACTATTTCAGCATCAATGGCAAATTACATTGATGCAGGTTCTATTGTTGCTGGTGCTGCAGGTTTATCACTTTGGACTTCATATCTTCATATGAGTGATGCGAAACTTGGATTATTAAGTGCTTTAAGTTCGAATGCTGTTTCAGCAGCTATTGGTGCGTTAATTGGCGGTTATATTTGTGATAAATATGGTCGTAAATTGGTTTATAATTTTTCTATGATATTTTATATGTTTGGTATGTTATTTATTATTTTTTCACAGAATTTTGGAATGATGTTAACTGGATATATTATTGTAGGATTATCAGTTGGTGCTGACATTCCAGCTTCTTGGACCACTATTGCTGAGGGTGCACCTGCTAAAGAGCGTGCAAAGCATTGTGGTACAGCGCAGCTTGCATGGGCAGCAGGTCCAGTTATTGTTATGATTCTATCAGTTTCACTAGGGCATTTAGGGCTTCTTGGTAGTCGTATAGTTTTTGGACATTTATTTGTAGTGGCACTTGTAACTTGGTTAATAAGGAGAACTTTGCCTGAGTCACAATCTTGGTTAGATCAAAAGAAAAAAGAGAAACAACTTATAGCAAAAGGACAACTAAAAAAGGTAACTATTAAAGATTTATTAAGACCAGTAAATTTTAAGTCAATAATATTTCTACTTGGTGTATATTTATTTTGGAATTTGGCAGCAGGTACAATGGGATTTTTCATGCCATTAATTTATCAAACAGTTGGTAAGGTTTCAGCAGAAACTGCTAACTTACTTCAAGCAGGTTTATTTGCATGTACAGCTATTGGTACTTACTTTGTATTTATGAGACTTGGAGATAAAGTAAGTCGTAGAGGTATTTATGCGGTATCAGCCATAATGGCAATTGGTGCCTGGTCAATATTTTTATTACCAGCGTCAAGTATGAAACCTAGCATGTTATTAATATTTGTTGTTGGATATGGACTTTCATGTGGATTTGGTCAACAACCATTTTATCAATTATGGGCTAGTGAGCTTTTCCCAACAAAATATAGAGCATCTGCTCAAGGTGTAATGTTCTTTGTTGTTCGTATAGCACTTGGTATATGGAGTTTTGTTATCCCAACCATTATGAGCAAGTTTGGTTTCCAATTAGCAGCAGCATGCATGATAGGATTCCTTGTAATTAGTGCTATAGTTGGTATTGCATTTGCTCCAAATACTTCAGGAAGAACGCTTGATGATATAGAAAAGGAACGTTATGGAAGCATAAGTTAATATATTTTCATAGTAATATAGTCACCATCAACTTTAAATTGTAAGACTAAATTTATAAGGTTATAATAAATTCATAAGACCATAATAAACAAAGAATTATAAAATAAAAAGTGATGGTGATAATATGAATATTAAAGATCTTGATAAAAAATTAAAGCAATTAAATGATATAGAAAAAAAAACATATGATTTATATAATACTAAAATAAGTACAGAACTTGATATTAAACTTAAAGAACATTTTTCTAGTAAAGTTAAAAATAATTTATGGATAATAAACAATGAAAAACTTATGAATGAATCAGAAGTTATAGCAATCCATAAACATGATAGGTTTATAAAATTCGATAAACATAAACATGATTATTTAGAAATGATGTTTGTATATTCTGGTAAAATAAATCAGGTGATTGAAGGAGAAAAATTAGTAATAGAAAAAGGAGAAATTTTATTACTAGACATGAATGTTGAACATAGTATTGAGGCTGCGGGTTTTGATGACATTGCCATTAATGTATTAATAAAAAAAGAATTTTTTGATTGGATTTTTATGAGTCAAATTGCTGATAATGATTTAATCTCAAATTTTATTGTTGAAGCGATATATGGTAAAAATAAGTTCAAGCAATACATTCATTTTAAAACATCCGAAAACGATAAGGTTTGTAATTTTATGATTCAGATACTTATGGAATACTATGATAAAAAAAATGGAATGGAAACTGCTATCCGTGCCTATATGATGTTGTTATTTAATGAAATGTTAAGGGATTATAAAAAATATTTATCTAGTGAAATGGTTTCTAAAATTGATTCTACAATATCTACAGAAATTTTAAACTATATTAACAGTAATTATAAGGTTATAACATTAAAAAGTATGGCAGACCATTTTAGCTATAATCCTGATTATATAGGTAAACTAGTAAAGAAAATTATAGGAAAAACTTTAACAGAACTTGTAAAAGAAAAGAAAATTAAAGAAGCAGAATATCTATTGCATAACACAAAGATGCCAGTAATTGAAGTAATTACTGAAGTTGGGTATTCAAACGTGAGTTACTTTTATAGGCAATTTAAGGATCAAGTAGGCGTTACCCCTGATGAATATCGAAAAAAGTAGAAAATAATGTAATAGTTTGATTACTTATTAGGACAGTAAGAATCTCTTTATAGGACATAGGATTAATTAGACAATTAAACTAGAATATTAGCTATAGACAAAGTTACACGAGAAGTAGACGTTTGCAAGAGATTGGAGGTAAGTTATGGAATACTATTTAGCCATTGATATTGGTGCTTCAAGTGGAAGGCATATATTAGGCTCAGTTGAAAATGGAAAATTAAAATTGGAAGAGATTTATAGATTTGAAAATGGAATTAGTAAAGTTTCTGATGAATATTGTTGGGATATTAACAAGTTATTTGAAAACATAAAAATAGGAATTAAAAAATGTGTTGAACTTGGAAAAACTCCAAAGAGTGTTGGAATAGATACTTGGGCTGTAGATTTTGTGTTGCTTGATAAAAAGGATGAGATTATAGGAAATGCAGTATCGTATAGGGATGATAGAACTGAAGGTATTATGGAAGAAGTGTTTAAGATTATCCCAAAAGATATGATGTATTTATATACAGGCATTCAGTTTCAAAGGTTTAATACTATATATCAACTACTTTCAATAAAGAAAAATAAACCCGAAATTTTAGAGAAAGCAAAAACTTTCTTAATGATTCCAGATTATCTTAATTTCTTGCTTACTGGCAAAAAAGTTAATGAATATACTAATGCAACAACAACTCAATTAGTAAATTCTTTTGATAGGACATGGGATCCAAAGATCTTGGATGATTTAGGTATTAAGAAAGATATATTCCAGGAAATAAAATTACCTAAAACTAAAATTGGTGGGTTACGCAGAGAGTTAGCCCTCGAATTCGGATTTGATATGGAGGTTGTACTTCCTGCAACTCACGATACTGGTTCAGCATTTATATCATCAGTATGTAATGATAGTGATAGTCTATACTTAAGCTCGGGTACATGGTCATTAATTGGCCTTGAAAATAGATTTCCATTATGTGTACCACAAACTATGGAATACAATTTTACTAATGAAGGTGGTATAGATTACAGATTTAGATTTTTAAAAAATATTATGGGACTTTGGGTAATCCAAGAGGTTTCAAGGAATCTCGAAAATAAATATTCTTTTGCGAAGCTCGTAGATTTGGCAAGAGCAAAATCAGATTTTACATCAATAGTAGATGTTAATGATGATAGATTCTTAAAACCAGAAAATATGATAAAGGAAATAAAGGATTATTGCTATGAGACGGATCAAAAAGTTCCTGGCGATGTTGGTGAAATAGCAATGTGTGTGTATAATAGCTTAGCTCATTGTTATCAAAAGGCTGTAGAAAATATTGAAGAAATATTTGAGAAAAAATTCAAGAGAATAAATATTTTTGGTGGAGGATGTCAAAATAATTTCTTAAATGAGTTAGTTGCCAGGGTCACTGGGAAAGAAGTATTAGCTGGACCAGTTGAAGCAACTGCAATAGGAAATATTGTAGCTCAGCTCTTAAGTTATAACATTTTTAAAGATTTAGGAGAAGCAAGAGGAGCTATTAAAGAATCTTTTAATATTATTACATTTAAACCAGATGACGTTTAAGTATCTGTAATTGAGTATATGAATTATAAGGGAGGCAAATATAAATGAACATTAAAGAAAAATATGAGATGTCTAAAAAAGAATATGAAAAATGGGGACTAGATGTAGATAAGATATTAGAAGAACTGAGCAAGGTGAAAATATCAATTCATTGTTGGCAAGGAGATGATGTAACTGGTTTTGAAAAAACTCAGAATGCATTATCAGGTGGAATAGCTGCAACTGGTAATTATCCAGGAAAAGCTAAAAATGGAGAAGAATTAAGAAAAGATTTAGATAAAGCTCTAAGTTTAATTCCAGGAAAACATAAAGTTAATTTACATGCTATATATGCTGAAACTGATGGAGAAGTAGTTGAAAGAGACCAGTTAAAACCAGAGCATTTTAAAAAATGGGTAGATTGGGCAAAGAAAAACGGATTAGGTCTTGATTTTAATCCAACAATTTTTTCACATCCTAATGCTGCGGATGGATTAACTCTATCTAGTCCAGATAAAGAAATAAGAGACTTCTGGATAAGACATTGCAAGGCATCTAGAAAAATAGGAGAATATTTTGGTAAGGAGCTTGGACAAACTTGTTTAACAAATATTTGGATTCCAGATGGATACAAAGATATTCCAAGTGATAGAATGGGACCTAGAAAGAGACTTAAAGACTCTTTAGATGAGATATTTACACAAAAAATAGATAAAAAATACAATCTTGATTGCGTTGAATCAAAAGTATTTGGACTAGGAGCAGAGGCTTATACTGTAGGTTCAAGTGAATTTTATATAAGTTATGCAGCAAGAAACAATATAATGTCATTAATGGATACAGGACATTATCATCCAACAGAGGTTGTTTCAGATAAATTATCTGCAATGCTGTTATTTAATGATAAAGTAGCACTTCATGTAAGTAGACCAGTAAGATGGGATTCTGATCATGTTATACTATTTGATGATGAAATTAAAGAACTCTCTAAGGAAATTGTAAGAAATGATGCATTGGGTAGAGTTATTATTGGTCTTGATTTCTTTGATGCTAGTATAAATAGAATAGCAGCATGGACAATAGGATCGAGAAATATGATAAAGGCATTACTAAGTGCAATGCTCACACCTAATGAGAAATTAAAAGAATTACAAGATGATGGAAACTTTACTGAAAGATTAGCTTTAATGGAAGAGTTCAAAACTTATCCAATGGGTGATATTTGGAATTACTATTGTGAAAAGAATAATGTTCCAGTAGCAGAAAAATGGCTTGATGATGTTAAAGATTATGAAAAGACTGAATTAAGTAAAAGAAGTTAATTGGATTAAGTATAGAATATTAATTATGAGTAAATAAAAATAAGTCGGATTATTTAATCTGACTTATTTTTATTTGCAATTATAAAGATATAGTTTGTTATACATGAAGCTTATTTAGCAGATAACCTAACTTATGTTAATAAAGTGTATGTTATAATATGGAATGAGGCAAATATAATGGGCTATGTTTTAATTTACTAAGCAATATAGAAGGGGGTTACAATTATGATTAAGTTGCATTTTGAGAAGTTGTCTAGATTTGAGCGGTTAAATGAGCCTTGTTGCGTAGCAATTCCTTTTAGGCAAGGAATTCTTAAGGAATTGTCGAAAGTATCAATTACCGATGGGGAGAAATCTGTTCCAAGTCAATGTAGGTCTACAGCAAAATGGCCAGATAATTCGGTAAAATGGCTATTGGTAAATTTTTTAGCTAATTTACCTGGAAATAAAGGCAAAGATTATTATTGTGATTTGGAAAATGAAAACGATTCACTTGAATATAATGCTGTTAAGGTTAAAGAGCACAATGGAAGGTTATGTTTAGATACAGGCGAAATTAATATTAATTTTAGTAAGATAGGTGAAGTAGGTATTTTTAATAACATAAAATATAAGAATTTTGAATATGGTAATGGTGATATAGTAGGTCCTAGTATATATGATAATAATGATGAAGTCTTTAAAGCTACTGTTGGAAAACAGGGCTTTGAGATAATAGAAGATGGACCTATCCGCGTAGTTGTACAAACCAAAGGAAAACATTATAACGAATCAGGTAAAAGCTTAATTGATTATGTTTTAAGGATATATGCGTTTGCAGGAAAACCATGGATAAGAATGGATTATCAAATTATAAATCGCGAAGAAGGAGAACAGCAGGAATTAAAGGGAATAGAAATCAACATAAAAAACAATAAAGTCAAAGGAGAAAAAGTTGATACAACCCTTGGAATATCAAATTATGCTAGCGACATCACTTACGGTGAAAATGAAGAAACACTTAAGCATTTAATTGATGCGAGGCAGCTGGTTTATGAAGCGAATGAACATATACCAGAGACTTTCTATGGAACGTTTTGGGCGGATATTAAAAATGAAAACAAAGGTGGAGTTTGCGCTACGATTTATCAAGCACAACAAAACTTTCCTAAAGCATTGGAAGTTAATGAGTGCGGCATTAAAATTAGTATATTACCAAAGGAATCAGGTGGTTTAAGACTTCTACAAGGAATGGCAAAAACCCATAAAGTGTTTTTGCATTTTCACGATGAGAATACAAGTGTGCAAGGGCTAAATGTGAGGAGCTTACAATTTCAGATGCCAGATAGACCTGTGTTAGAACCTGATATTTATAAAGAGGCAGGAGTATTTGAAGAGGTATTTGTTGAAAACAAAATAGATAAATTGGAAATATCACTTATAAATAAGGCTGATGCAAGAGGCAAGGCTTATGGAATTCTACATTGGGGAGATGCACCTGACCCTGGATATACGCTACAGGGGAGAGGAAATGGTGAGCCAGTTTGGACTAATAATGAATATGACTTTCCACATGCAGTAATGCTTATGTATGCAAGAAGCAAAGAAAGACGAATGTTAGATTATATGCTTGTAACTGCAGAGCACTGGATGGATGTTGATGTATGTCATTATAGTAATGATCCGTTAAGATATGAGGCACAGATAACCCACTCTGCGAGTCATGTAAGTGGTAAAGTAGAGCCAAGTCATGAGTGGGTAGAAGGGTTACTCGATTACTATCATCAAACTGGTGAATACTTAGCCTATAAGGCAGCAATAGGAATTGGTGAAAATGTACTACGTCAATTAGAATTACCAAAATTCAAGCAAAAGGGAGGCATAAATGCAAGAGAAACCGGTTGGGCATTAAGAACCTTAGTAGCACTTTACAAAGAAACAAACGATGAAAAGTGGCTAGAACCAGCTGAAAAAATTATACAACATTTTGAAGATTGGAAAGAAGAGTATGGTGGGTGGCTAGCTCCTTATACAGATCATACTACAATAAGAATTCCTTTTATGATAGCCGTTGCAGTAGGGAGCTTAATGAGATACTACCGAATAAGACCTCAGGAAAAGATAAAAGGAATGATTTTGGATGCAGTAACTGATATGGTTGATAACTGTATATTAGAAAATGGGTTGTTCTACTATAAAGAACTTCCAAGCCTAAGGAGAATGGGAAATAATACGCTTGTGTTAGAGGCTCTTGCGGATGCATATGAACTTACAGGAGATGTTAATTTTATTAAGAGCGGACTTGCAACTTTTTATAAAGAAGCGATGAATGGTGTTAAATCTTCTGTTGGTGGCAAACGAATTGTTGGTGATGCAGTCATTATGCAAGGACCTGGTCCTAAAGGGTTTGCACAAAGTTTTTATCCAATAGTTTCATTTTACCGCGCTGCTGTAAAATCAGGGATAATAGGTAAAGAAAATTTTAGATTTATAGTATAAACAATTTAGAAAAGGGCCAGCAAATGCTGACCCTTTTCTAAATGGATTTTGTTATTAGTTTAAATGTTTCTTGATACTTCATATGCATCCCAAATTGCGTACATAATATTTTGAACTTGTCTTGCGTCTCCTAGCAGATGAACCTCTGGTACTTTAAACTTTAGTTCATCGTATAAACTCTTTTGTGAGTTATAGCCAATTGCAACAATTGCGCAATCTGCTTTTATAGCTTCTTCTTTTTCGCCTGATTTTAGTATGAAGCCTTCAGTAGTAGCGCTTGCTACCATTGTATTAAATTTAAGATCTATTTTCTTGAAATTAACTAAATCGCGAAGCATATCCTCATTTGCATGGCACAAAGGGCCACCTACTTTTAAAATGTCGCTTTGCATTTCAACAATAGTAACTTTTTTGCCTTGATCTACTAACCATAAAGCGGCCTCGCAACCTACTAGCCCACCACCAATAATTACTACATTATTACCAGCATCTTTTCTTCCAAGAAGAACATCTTCTGCGCTATAAACTTTACTCGAATTATCAATATTAAGAATTCTAGGAGTTGAACCAGTAGCAACAATTACAACATCAGATTTTAAATTGGTAATGATTTCTTTGGTAGCTTCTGTATTAAAATGTATATCTACTTCTAAATCTTTTAATTCATCTGTATACCATTTAGCAAGGGCTCTGTCGTCGTCCTTAAAATCTGGAACTCCTCCAGCTATAATATTTCCACCTAGTTTATCACTTTTTTCAAGCAAAGTAACTTTATGACCCCTTAGAGTACAGACTCTAGCTGCTTCACATCCAGCTACTCCGCCACCAATGATGACCACTTTTTTACTTTTTCTAGCAGAAGATATGCCATATTCATTTTCTCTTCCACAAGCTGGGTTTACAGCGCAAGATACGGTGGCATATGTAGCGAGCCTTCCCATGCAACCTTCTTGGCAGGATAAACAAGGTCTTACCTTATCAAATTTATCAGCCATTATCTTATTAGGTATTTCAGCATCTGCAAGGAGAGGTCTTCCAAGCGCAATCATGTCTGTTTTTCCTTGTAGGATAGATTCACTTGCAAGTTCAGGGTCTTCCATTCTACCAGCAGTAATAACTGGAACTTTAAGTACTTTTTTTAGTATTTCATTGTACTCTAAATACATCCCTTTTTTCTGATACATCGGTGGATGACTCCAATACCAAGAATCATAAGAACCTACATCTCCATTAAAAGCATCATAACCAGCTTCTTCAAGAATTTTAGCTGCCTCAATTCCTTCTTCTATATCTCTACCTTTTTCCTCGAAATCTTCACCAGGAAGGCCACCTTGCCTCCAATCTTTAATAAAACTTTTAATGCTATAACGTAGTGAAACTGGATAATCCTGTCCACATGCTTCTTTTATCGCTTGTACAACTTCTATAGCAAATCTTAGTCTATTTCTTAAACTTCCACCATACTCATCTGTTCTATTATTAAAAAATGAAATTGCAAATTGATCAAGTAAATAACCTTCATGTACGGCATGAATTTCAATACCGTCAAAACCAGCTTTTTTAGCTATAGCAGCTGACTGCGCAAATTTTTTAATATAAGTTTTTATTTCTTCTATAGTTAATGCTCTACAGGTAACTCCATCAAGCCATCTATGAGGAATCGGTGACGGTGCTACTGCGGTTTTGCCTACAATTGAAGGTATACTTACTCTTCCAAATCCAGCTGACAACTGCAGAAACATTTTTGCCCCATAAGCATGTACTCTTTCAGTCATAATTTTTCCTGTTTTAACAAAGTTCAAAGGATTAAGTGTTGGACAAGGCATTGATGGTAAAGCACATTTTTCAATGTCATTTTCAACCATAGTTACTCCGGTAATAATTAATCCGGTACCGCCTTTAGCCCTCTCAACGTAATACTCTACTCCACGTTCATTATAAGTTCCATCGGCGTCACATAAGCCCCCAGGACCCATTGGTGCCATAACAAATCTGTTTTTAATTTCTAATTTACCTATTTTCATTGGCTGAAAAAGAATTTCATACTTTTTTTTCAAAATAATACCCCCTATGAAATAAAGTCTAGTGAATTTATTCAACGAATAAATTCACTGAATAGATTCATTATATAAATATGTTATATTTATGTCAATACAATTATAAAACTAAAACCTTATAATTATATTGACAAAGCATATTAATAAACTATAATTTACTTAGAAAAAGATTATAGTTAGGAGATTTATTATGGATGAAGAAAAGTTAAACAATAGACAACTACAAGCACTTAACACTAAAAATAAAATATATAAAAGTGCAATTGACCTTATGGACAAAAAAGGTTATAAAAATATTAAAATACAAGATATATGTAAAAAAGCCGGAGTTTCTGTAGGTTCTTTTTATAATTGTTTTAAATCTAAAAATGAAATCCTTATAGAAATATATAAGCGAGCAGATGAATATTTTATTAAGGAAGTTGCCAATAATATATATTGCGATAACGCTACAAATGAAATTATTAAGTATTTTGATTATTATGCAAAGTATAATGTTCAAGTTGGAATTGACACAATGAAATTATTGTATAACTCAAATAATAAGTTATTTATAACTAAAGGTAGGGATATGCAAAATCTACTGAATATTATTATAGAAAGAGGGCAAGAAAAAAATGAGCTTAGTAATGAGATGTCTAAAGAAAGTATTACTGAATATTTATTTATAGCTGCGAGAGGGGTTGTATATAATTGGTGTCTTTATGATGGAAAATTTGACCTTTTAGAAGCAATGAATGAATATATGAAGCGTTTTATAATTATATTTAAATATGAAAATAGTATCAGACAAAAGAATAGCTAATAGGTAGTTATTTTAAACTACCTATTAGCTATCAATAACACTCTATTTAATTATGGTTTATAGATGGTTAAGTGCTTCCACAAGAGCCATTATAGTTAATGATTGTCCATAAGCCATTGGAGCTATAATTATATTCTTATAATGATCTACATCATATCCCATGCCAGTTCCGCCGGATACTTTTAATACTGTACCATCTTTTTCTATGTTGTTACATAATGCCTTTATTGTTTTCTCAGCATAGGGTTTAAATGAGTCATCAAGGATACCTAATCTAATTCCAGTTAAAATACCTGTAACTATAGCCGCAGAGCCAGAAACTTCCTCATAACTAGTAACATCGTCTATAACTGTATGCCATAAACCGGACTTTGCTTGATATTTAACTAATGTATTTACTTGAGCTTTAAAAGTATCAAGTAAAAATTTCTTGATCCCTGGATTCATTGTGCCTTCAAATGCCTCGATATAGTCTAGAATACCAAAAGTAAACCATGAATTACCTCTGCACCAAAAAACTTCACCAAAATTACTGTTTTCATTAAAACTCCAACCGTGATAGAAGAGACCAGATTTTTTATCATATAAATATTTTATATGAACAAGCATTTGATTAATTGATTCATCAACCCAATCCTTTCTATTATATTTTTGACCCATTTTATTTAAAAATAAGAGGGTCATAAATATGGTATCTATCCACATCTCACTTTCATTTAACCTTACCGCTTGCCTATCACCATTTGCACTAGTTACATGTTGAAAAGCACCTTCTTTAGTTCTTGGAAGGCAATTTATGAGCCAGTCAGCCCATGTTAAGCAAAGGTTTTCATACTCGGGATTATTAATAACATCACATAGGTTTACTAAGGTTAGTAGAGGCGCCGTAGTATTGATGTTTTTAGAAGGTAATCCTATTTCTATATTAGTTTTATACCAATTAGTTAAAAAGTCTAAATACTTATCACTCTTGTCGTGTTTATCTAATTTTAATAAACCATATAGACCTACACCTTGTGGCCAATCCCATTCTTGAATACCAAAATCTCTAGGAAATAATCCTATGGCTTCGCCGCCTTCTTTGGGTAACTTTTCTTCAACTGATGGACTATCTAGGTTAATTAGTTTATTAACAACTAGATCCAGTTTAATACGTATTTCTTTTTCTGTTAATTTCATAATAACACCTCACTATATTATATTTTATAATTAATTTTACGCTGTATATAAATTATACAATACTAAAGAGAATAAATATACACATAAACAAGACAAAACAAAGAAAAATATAAAAATAACAATAATATGTTTATTTAGGCACGGTAGAGCCATTTATAATATTTTATAAAGAGGAAATGATAAACTTTAGAAAACAATATAGGTCTAAACAAATACAAAACCAATAGATACAAATAAAATACATATTAAAAGTGTTGACTTTATGTTGTATTTAAAGTAATCTATAAATACAAGAATGTAAAGGATTTAAGTAAACGGTGTCAAATGATAAAAGTAAAATTAGGGGGAGAAAATTATGAGTCAAAAAGATGGAAAGATAAGATTTATAAATTATTTTTCATATGGAATGAATGATTTTATAGGAGCGGGGGCATTTGCTTTAACATCCGCATGGTTATTATATTTTTATACTACGTTTTGTGGCTTGTCGCCAATTCAAGCTGCCTCAATATTTGCGTTAGCTCGTGTTGTCGATGCGGTAGCAAGTCCTACAATGGGATTTATAACAGACAATTTCCATAAGACTAGATTAGGAAAGAGATTTGGAAGACGAAAATTCTTCTTGTTACTTGCAATACCTCTCGTAGGAGTTTACACAACTATTTGGATTAGTGGATTCACTTATTTTTACTATCTTGCAACTTATATAGCATTTGAGTTAGTGTATACTATGATACTTATACCATACGATACGCTAGCTGCAGAAATGACATCAGATTTTAAAGTAAGGGCTAAACTTACTAGTGCAAGGATGTACATAGCTCAGTTTTCTGCATTCTTAGCAGCATTTATACCAGGAAGACTTATAAATTTATTAGGAAAAGAATCACCTAAGTCATTCTTATATGCAGCTATGATTTTTACTGTAATATTTGTTATTGTTTTAATCCTTGTATACACATTTACATGGGAAAGACCACTTGCAGAGATAGAGGCTGCAGAGGCGAGTGAGGTTAAAGAAAAATTAACATTTATGCAAAATGTACAAAAAATATATGTAGATTTGGTAACAACACTTAGAATTAGAACTTTCAGAGCTCATTTGGGTATGTATATTGGGGGTTACTTAGCGCAAGACACATTTAATGCAGTATTCACTTATTTTGTAGTTTTTGCATTATTTCAAAATGTTATAATGGCATCAAATTTAATTGCAGTAATGTATATATTCCAAATTGCTGGTGTTGGTATAGCAACATACCTAACACTTAAATTAAATCCAGGAGCTGCATTTAGAGTTGTATCTTCAATTTTTATAATAAGCATTATAGGATATTTAATTGTATACAAGACTATTCCAACAAGTATTATAGCTTTATATGCGGTATCATGTATTGCTGGACTAGGACGTGGCGGAATAAATTTTGTACCTTGGAATAACTATACTTTTGTTCCGGATGTAGATGAAATAGTATCTGGGGATAGACGTGAGGGAGTTTTCGCAGGATTTATGTGCTTCCTTAGAAAAGCTTCTCAGGCACTTGCTATTTTCTTAGTGGGAGTTGCATTAGAAGAGGCACATTTTGTATCTGGAGTCAAAACACAACCACAAGAAGCTTTAAATATTATGGTGGTTATATTAATAGTAGCACCTATTATATTTCTTATTATAGGTATTATAGCATCATTTAAATTTACAGTAACAAGGGAATCTCATGCAATACTTAAGAAAGAAGTAAAAAGATTAAAGACGGGTGGATCAAAGGCTGACGTTGATGATAAAACTCGTAAAACTGTAGAAGAATTAACAGGATGGGATTATGAGAAGCTATGGGGAAATAATCCTGTAGGATATAAGAATTGGAAAAAATGTAAAGCTAAAGAGAAACAAGCAAGTATGTAATAAACTAGTATTTATTAATAAATAATTAATATTTTAGGATATAAAAAGAGCTGCCTTAAATTAGAAAAATTTCTAAAGGGGTAGCTCTTTTTTATAACATTCATTAAAATTAAGCAAAAATCCATACAAGGAGGAATTGGAATGTTACCAATTGAGAGATTAGAAATTATAAAGCAAATAGTTTTAACAGAAAAAAAGTTATATGTGTCAAAGTTAAGTCAAAAATTTAATGTAACAGAAGAAACAATAAGGCGAGATTTAGAAAAACTAAAGGTGCAAGGCATAGTCACTAGGAGTTATGGTGGGGCAATATTAAATGCTGAAAGAACAATTGATGATATACCTTTTTATAAAAGGTCAAAGACTAATATAGATAATAAAAAATATGTAGCCTCAAAAGCAATAGAATTTATTAAAGAAGATAGTACAATAGTTGCTGATTGTAGTTCAACAGTACTTGAAGTTTTAAAATTAATTAGAGATAGAAGCGGTGTAACAATTATAACAAATTCAGTGGGGGTTTTAAGTGAACTTAATAAATCATCACTAAATATTATTTTAACCGGTGGAGTTATAAAACGAAGATCATTATCAATGCAAGGACCTATAACGCATTGTACTATAAAAAAATATAGTGTAGATTTAGCTCTTGTGAGCTGCAAAGGTATGGATATTGAAAAAGGAGTATTAGATGCTAACGAAGAAGAGGCAGAAATTAAAAGGATTATGATAAAGCAAGCGAACACTGTTATTATGTTAATCGATCATGATAAATATGATAAAACATCTTTTGTAAAACTCTTTGATTATGAGGATATAGATTATATAATTACGGATCAGGAGCCAAGGGCAGAATGGATGGAATTATTGCATTCTTATAATATTGATGTTATATATTAATGGTATACAAATTTTAGGGAAATAACAAGTATGATTTAAAGATAATAAAATTTATTTAGGGAGTGGATTGGGTTATGAGAATTGGAATTCGCGGGCATGACATAGGACAATATAAATTGGATGAACTAGCAGAGATATTGGAAGATAAAAATATTAAAAGCATACAATTTGTACCTAAAAAAATAATAACTGAATTTAAAATTACGAATGGAAGTATGACACCAGGAATGGCTGAACATATCAAGGGAATACTTACAAAACATAACTTAAATATAAGTTTACTTGGATGTTATATAAATTTAGCAAATCCAGATGATAATGAACTTAATAAACTATTAGAGAATTTCAAAGAACATATACGTTTTGCAAAATATTTAGGATGTAATATAGTTGGGACAGAAACAGGAGCACTTAATAGAGAGTATGTTTATACAAAAGATAACAATACAGAAGAGGCATTTAAGAGGTCTCTAAGTTCAATAAAAATACTTGTAAAAGAAGCAGAAAAGTTTGGAGTTGTAGTTGGAGTTGAGGGAGTCACAAAACATGTGATGAATACACCAGAAAGGCTAAAGAGAGCAATAGATTGTGTTAATTCTAATAACCTACAAGTTATATTTGATCCTATTAATTTTATAGATGAAACAAATTTTGATAAACAGGATGAGATAATAAAAAAGTCATTCGAATTATTTGGTGATAAAATAGCAATCATTCATGCTAAAGATTTTATATACGATGATGGAAAAGTAAAACAAGTCTCAATTGGCAGTGGACAATTTAACTATCCATTATTATTATCTCTAATAAAAGAAAGAAAGCCATACATTGATATAATACTTGAGGACACAGTTCCAACAGATTTAGATTCGAGTATTAAATATATAGAGGAATTATATAAAAAAATATGAGTATAATTAACATTTATGTTATACTATAAACTAATAATTCAAACTATTTAAGTTAGACATGAATTAGTGGGGTTATTAATATATTTTATTTTATAATAAGAGGAGACCTAAAATGATATCTAGTAAGATGAAAGATTTAGTTGCTAACAGTTCTATAATAAGAGCTATGTTTGAAGAAGGTAAAAGATTATCTGATATCTATGGTGAAGAAAATGTTTTTGACTATAGCTTAGGTAATCCCAATGTTGCCCCACCTGAAAATATTAAAGTTGAAATTAATAAAATATTAAATGAAATAGCTCCTAAACTGGTCCACGGGTATATGAATAATTCTGGATATGAAGATGTTAGAGGAAAAATTGCTGGATTTTTAAATAAAAAGCATAATATAGATATTTCATACAATAACATAGTTATGACTTGTGGGGCAGCCGGAGGATTAAATATTTTACTGAAAACATTACTTAATCCAGAAGATGAAGTTATTGTTTTTGCACCATTTTTTGGTGAATACAGAAACTATGTAAATAATTTTGATGGTAAACTTGTTGTTGTTTCTACAGATATTGATACTTTTGAACCTAATATGGAGAGTTTAAAAGATAAAATAAATAGTAAAACAAAAGCAATTATTATTAACTCACCAAATAATCCAACGGGTGTCGTATACTGCGAAAAGGTTATACAAGATTTATCAGATTTGATGAATCAAAAACAGGATGAGTTAGGTACAAGTATATATCTTATATCTGATGAGCCTTATAGAGAAATAGTTTATGATAATGTTGTTGTTCCATATATTTTGAAATATTATACAAATTCATTTATTGGATATTCCTACAGTAAATCATTATCACTGCCTGGGGAAAGAATAGGGTACGTAGTTGCAAATACAAAGATGGATTGTTTTGATGATATAATGATATCTCTTAATGTTGCAAATAGAATTCTAGGATTTGTAAATGCACCATCACTTTTTCAGAGAGTTATTGCAAATTGCCTTGAGGCCGAAGTTGATGTTAGTATATATCAAAAAAATAGAGACTTATTATATAACTATCTTACAAAAATAGGATTTGCTTGTGTAAAACCTCAAGGAGCATTTTATTTATTTATTAGGACACCAATAAAGGATGATAAAAAGTTCTGCGAGGATGCAAAAGAATTTAAACTATTATTAGTAGCAGGATCTGCTTTTGAATGCCCAGGGCATGCAAGGTTATCATACTGCATTGATTATGAGAAAATAGAAAATTCATTACCAGCTTTTGAAAAACTAGCAAAATCATACAATCTTAAATAGTATAATTTTAAAATTATATATAGTAAAGAAATAGAAATCTCAGTTTGCATACATAATGTATCAAACTGAGATTTTATCATGAATTTATAATATACAATGTGCTGTGTGGCAATATAATTAGTTATATGTTAATATATAACTAATTGTATTATAAATGTAGAAATAATATAAGAAATATAAAGAGTCACTATCTATATTACTTAATTCGGTAATATTTTTTAATATTTTTTTAAAATAAAAGGATTTGCCAATTAATTGTAGAATTTATAATTATTAGGATACATAATTGATATGTAAAGGAGATTACGAACATGGAAGAGAAAAAAATAAATATAATTATTGTTGATGATAACAAGGAATTCTGTAATATTCTTAATGATTACTTACTAACGCAAAAGGATATAGTTGTTACCGGCATTGCACAAAATGGAATAGAAGCAATAAAATTGATTGAGGAAAAAAAGCCTGATCTAGTAGTACTTGATATAATTATGCCGATTCTTGATGGACTAGGAGTTTTAGAGAGGCTAAATACAATGGAGATCCAGCCAAGGCCTCGTATAATAATTTTATCAGCAGTTGGTCATGAAAAAATTACCCAGAGAGCTATATCACTTGGAGCAGATTATTATGTTATAAAACCTTTTGATATGGAAGTGTTTGCTAATAGAATAAGACAAACGCTAAATGAAAATATATATAATGATGAAACACCGAAAACGATTTCTTATGTTGATAACGATGAAATTAAAACCACTAGAAGTAAGCCAGTTGATGTCGATATGATTGGTCAAATAACAAGCATTATTCATGAGATTGGAATACCAGCTAATTTAAAAGGTTATATGTTTGTACGCGAAGCAATAAACATGGTAGTGAATGATATTGATCTTTTATCATCGGTTACAAAAGAATTATATCCATTAGTAGGCGAAAAATTCAATACTACTGCGAGTAGAGTAGAAAGAGCAATAAGACATGCAATAGAAGTTGCATGGAGTAGAGAACAAGTAGAAACCATAACCAATCTTTTTGGTTATACAATTAATAATGAAAAAGGCAAACCAACTAACTCCGAATTTATAGCGATGGTTGCTGATAAGTTAAGATTACAAAATAGGGTTAGCTAAAATGGCTTATATCAACGGTCAATGGGATTTGAAAAGCAATAAACGGTACAAATAGCGTCATAAAAATACGGTTAATTGTGTTAAAAAAGTGTATAATTTCTTAAAAGATAATCAATAGACCTTTTCTATTTATAGATGAAATAGAGGGGGTTTATTTTAATGCGAAAAATTGAGTGTACAATTTATGAATACTAATTAAAGATAATTAGAGGTACCGCTTTGATGGACACATTGGTTAAATTTAATTAATATGTCATAGAGTAAACTAATATTATAAATGGTTAAGTATTTATAATGGTTTTTATTGTAATATAGTATAATTTAGAAATATATGTTGTAAATAGTCTTAAAATGTAATAATATTATTATATAGCAAATTTTATGAAATAGTGAATAATATGAATTAATTAATTCACATCAGCCTAATTGTCCAGACGGATTTTTGCTATAAAAATATTGCCTCTTTAGGGGAAATACTATAAGCACGATACATAAAAAGAGTCAATACCTTATTGAGGAGACGATATGACATGACTAGAGAAATAATACTTGATATTTTAGAAGCATTATTATTATTAGGAGTTTTTAGCTCTTTAACTAATCAGAAAAAGTATATAGTAACAAATAAATTAAGATCAGGACTGTTTTGTATATTATACGTTTGTGCTATTTCTTTAAGTACATTTTATGTAAATAATTTGTATCATACACTTACTAATATAGTGGTTTCTATTCTACTATTAAAATTGATTACAAAAATAAGTCTTTATTTATCTACTATCATATTTTCTCTGTTTTTTACAATAATCTTTACTACAGAAACTTTTGTTCAGTTCATTGAAATATTTTTACTTAAAGTGAATTTAAATCAAATTTTAACAGTTAATAAATACTTATTTATCTTCCTTATTTTGTGCAAATCCCTACAAATAGTGATTGTTATATTACTTTTAAAATTCGATGTATATTTTAAAGATATATTGCTTAATGAGGAAAAATTTCTTTTCTCTGAATTTCTAATACAAATTGGTATCTTCAATCTATTTATATACATTTTAATTTTTAGTGTGTTAGACATTGAGAGTAATAAAATATATAATATGTTAATTTACAGCATATTTTTTGTGTTTTCAATAATTGCAGTTCTATACTTAAAAGAAAGAGAGAAAATGATTAATATAAATAACAAATATAAAATTCAAAAGCACCAAATTTCTAATATGGAAGAAATAATGAGCATCATCAGACAAGAAAAACATGATTATGCTAACCATATCAATGTTATACAAGCATTATGTTGTTTAAACAAACCGAATGCTGTTGAGAAAATAAAAGAATATGTATCAAAAATTTCGGATACAATTCATACATCATTTACATATCTAAATACAGGAAATGATTATATCGATGGATTGTTATCAATAAAAAATAACTATGCAATGAAAAATAAAATAGATTTTAATGTGATAATTGATGAATCTTTTAATATTTTAAAAATTAGGGAAGACGAATTAATCAGTATTATTAGTAATATTATAGATAATGCATTTGAAGCATTCAAATTAAAATCATATACTGAAAATAAGGAAATATCGATTACTACTTATTTAGAGAATACAACATTTTGTATCGAAATAGCAAATAATGGAGAGGAAATTCCGGAAGAAATAAAAAATAAAATTTTTGAAAAAGGGTTTTCTACAAAAACGAAGCAAGAAGGTGACCATGGGTTTGGGCTATATATTACTAAACAATTAGCCGAGCATAATAATGGGAACATATCTGTAGAACGTGTTTCGGGAAAAACCAAATTTCTAGTTGAATTTAAGATGTAAGAGGATATAGACTTTTTCTATTTATATATGTAAATAGAGGAGGTCTATTTTAATTTAAAAAAATTAATTTCTTTAGAGTGCCATTTTCATTCACATTTAGGCTTATTATGAATACATTAGTAGTGTAGAATATACATTATTTATGTTCTATGCAAACCCATTAATTAAACTTTTAAATTTATAATAAAGGCAATTAAAACATTAATCTGATTTAGTAGAACATATATCAACGTATAAGTCTTATGTTGAAAATATATTATAGTGATATATGTAGCTATAAAATTCTTGATGACGAGATCAGTATTAATAAGTAGTGTCTTAGTTTAAATTTATATATAAAAAGGAGTTTTATTAAATGGGTAAAATTGAAAATTGTAGTAAGTGCGATAAAGGCTCATGTGAATTATGTAGTGTTATTAATGTAGATCCAGTAGATATGGAGAAACATGGTGCTAGATTACTAACTGTAAGAATAAGAGTAAACAATGTATGTTTTGATAAAAAAGTAGCCGTTGCAGTTATAATATATGACAATTGCCACAGAATACTTGCATTTAGAGGCTTTATTACAGTAGTATGTAAAGAAAATGAATGTGGGGATGAATGTGGTACGATTGTACGAAAACTAGTGTTTGTACTTCCAGATGATGATAGTAGTAACCCTGATGAACTTGAAGTTCGTACAGCAGCCAATTATATATATCCATGCGAGTCTAATTGTTAATGGTGGCTCATAGACAAAATATAACTGTTGATCCAATAGTATATGAAGAATTTTGCAAGTATGCGAAAATGAAAGGTATGAAAATTTCTACATGGGTGGCTATGAAAATGAAAGAGGCAGTAGAGGAAGAGAAAGAACTTAATAGAAGAAATAACTTATAAAAGAGCATACTATTAAAAAAACTAAAAGTTATAGACCTCCCTATTTATTGGATACTTTATACAATGAATAGGTAGGTCTATTTTTATAAAATGTAGTACATATATTACACTTATTGTTTTATATTTGAACTAAAAGCAAAGAATGGGGGGAGATCTGTCATTACAATTTAAGTAAATAATGGTATAATTAAATTTATTATAAAAGGTTGAAGTGATTGATATTAGGGGGAGATATAAATGTCAGTTTTAAACGCGAGTAATGTAGTAAAAATTTACAAAGGATTGGGTAAATCAAATTCTACAAAAGCTCTTAATGGTATTTGTCTTACAATCGAAAATGGTGAATTTGTTGCGATAATGGGACCCTCTGGTAGTGGAAAGACAACACTTTTAAATATTCTAAGTGGGATAGATAAACTTACATCTGGTGATATTGAAATTTCAGGGCAAAATATAAATGTGATGACAAAAGATGAATTAGCTCTCTTTAGACGTCGACATTTGGGTTTTGTTTTTCAAGAATTTAATTTATTAGATAGCCTTACACTAAAAGAAAATGTCATGTTACCGATGATACTAGATGATAAAGAACCAGAAGATATTCAAAGTAAGACAGATGAAGTTATGGCAATGTTTAATATAGAAGACATCATGGAAAAATATCCATATACTGTTTCTGGGGGTCAGCAACAAAGAACAGCTATAAGCCGAGCTATAATAAATAACCCAGACATAATATTTGCTGATGAGCCCACAGGAAACTTAGATTCTAAATCTTCAAAGAATGTAATGAAGTGTTTTGAAAAATTAAATACTATAAATAAAAATACCATATTAATAGTAACACATGATTCTTTTGCTGCCAGTTTTTGTAACCGTGTGATTTTCATAAAAGATGGTCTTGTTAACATGGAAATTAGGAAAGATGGTACTAGAAAGGATTTTTTCGACAATATATTGGGTTGCCTTGCGCTAATTGGAGGTGCGGAAGATGACATTTAACCAGATAGCTTTTAAAATTTTCAAAGCTAATTTGAGAAGATATTTGCTATTTTTTTTATGCAACAGTTTTTCAATAATGGTTTTCTTTACATATACTACAATTTATACAAATAAAAAATTTATGAATCCTTCAAATATTAATTATTCTATTACAAATAATATGGTAGCGCCTGGAGTAATGGTTATGCTTTTTTCAGCATTTTTTATATTTTATGCTCAGAATTCTTTTATCAAATTTAGAAAAAAAGAATTTGGACTTTTTATGGTGTTAGGCATGACAAATAAGGATATACAGAGAATGATGATTATAGAAAATGGTTTAATAGCAATTTTTTCTTTACTAACAGGATTAGTTTCAGGAACAATATTTTCAAAGTTATTTTATATGTTAATTATTAAAATAATTGATGTCAACGGGGTACCTTTTTCTATCGCAATTCAAAGTTATATTTATACTACAGTTTTCTTCACAGTGATTTACCTACTTGTAATAATGAAGGGACTTATAGAATCTTTTAGGTATGAGATAATAAATCTTTTAAAATCTACTAGAAAACAAGATAATAACTTTCTAAATAGTCCAATCTGGAGTGTAATTGGAATTATCCTAATAGTAATAGCTTGTTTAGATATGAGAATTAATAACAGCGTGGAAAATTCATCAGTGTCATTACGAAGTTTGGCAGTATGTTTTTTAGGGATTTATCTTTTAATTTCTAATATGGCTTGGCTTTTTTCGAAGGTAACTAATTATTTTCACTATAAGAGTTACAAAAATATTTTATTTATAGCTAATATGAAACACACTTTGGGTCAATCAAAGAAAATCCTCTTTATAATAACTTTATTTGTTAGCATGACAATATTTATGAGTACTATAGCAGTAATAATAATATCGGATTCTAAGAGATTATCTACTGCGTACAATCCTTATGACATAGCATATGCACAGATTTTTGGCAAAAACAAGATTACAGTTCCTCAGCTTGATAATATTTTAAAAAATTCTAAGACTAATTTAACTTCTTTAAAAACAATAGATTTTATATCAAAGCCATACATAACAGTTTTATCTGATAAAAATCTGAATGCGAATTTGGGAACACAGTTAAAAGTTGAAAAAGGATGTTTTATATCACTATTTCAAATAGTAAAAGACGATGGGTATGAACATGAAACTACTGCAGTTAGTAGTCTTGTTATACCAATAAAGGGTACTGATAATACATATAAACCTGGAGGGGAAATTACTAAAGTACTATTTAACAAAATTCCAATATTGAGTAATGGGCATTATGTTATCATTAATGATAATGACTTCCAAAACATAAGAACTAATTCTAACCAAGATGATGTAGGTAAAATTAAGCTTATGAATTTTAATGATTGGTATAAAACTAAGGAGGTTTTAGATGAGCTAAAAAGTAATTTGGAGACAAGTAATAGAAAAAATAAAACTTATTTTGACAATATAAATGATGATATTAAATGGTTTAAACCAGCATCAAGAATAGCTGATTATTTGGATGATAAACAATCAGGGTCATATTCATTGTTTTTATGTAGTTTTGTCGGAATACTTTTTTTCATATCGTCAGTGGTAATGTTGCATTTTAAACTTTTGACAGAGTATGATAATGAAAAGGTAAAATATAAAAAACTATATAAAATAGGGATTACTGACAAAGAGGTAGCTAAACTTATTTCAAAAGAGTTAAAAGTGTTATTTTTTGTGCCGTACATATTATCAATTTTTGTATCAGCTTTTTATAGCTACCACTTGCCAGTTAAACAAGGAGGTCAGATGGTTACTCTAATGTATTCTTTTATAATTAGTCTTATATATTTTTGCTTTCAAATAGTATTTTATTTAGTTTATAATAAGGTGTATGTAAAAAGATTAATTAAGGATTTAGAAAAATAAAAATGAAGTCAGGTGAAATTCTTAATAAATAAATAAAAAAAGATCAGCATTTTTAAAATGCTGATCTTTTTTTATTGTTATCTATATAAGTTTTTTATTAAATATATTAGTTAAATTTAAATTTTCTACTTTCGACTTAATCTCATCCGTATCAAGAGTATAAAGTCCTAGTTCCTTCATTCTTTTAAAATACTCTGCTCCTGCAAAGGTATATCTGTTTTTTCTTCCTTCACTAGTTTGCATTTTTTCATTTGCGTAAGCTATTATATCACCTACAGCTAGGGTCCTTGGCAATATTAGTGGAGGCATTCCTAAGTAATTTTTTACGGCATTGTATCCAGCCAAAGATCCTGTTGCCATCGCTTCAGTGTGGCCTATAAATAGACCGGCTTTCTCTCCAGCGCAAAACAAATTATCTAAATCGTTAACCTTCATACTGTCATCTCTTGGAGCTATGGACACATATCTGATGGAGTTTCCTATTCCACCTGCATATGGGTCTACGTATTTTGCATTTTCAAATCCTTTGATTTTTCTCAATTTTTCTAATGGATAATAGGGGGTCATAAGCTTTACGTCACCGGTATCTATAAGAATTAAATTTTCAGCAAATTCTTTTAGGGCATATTGCTGACATACCTTTAGCTTAAGTTTATCTAAATTTACATCTTCTTTTGGAACCTTTACAATAAGCACGCCTGTCGCATCCAATTGTTCAACTATATCATTAGCTAAGGAACCCTTGGCTAGTTTGCCAGAACCACTAAATGCACCATATACACCCTCTTCTTCTCGCTCACCTTTTAAATCTTCAATACCTGCTTTGCTACTTATACTTACTCTCCCACCAAAGGCAGGGCATCTAAGAATGCACATTGCACATCCATTACCATATTTTAAGCAATTATTCATTGGACCAGCTGAGCCTGTAGTTTCTATAAATGCATCAGCGGCAACGTAACTTTTATCTGATAGATATATTCCTTTTATTTTATTATCTTCTTTTTTAATATCAACTACTCTTGTTATCATGTTTACTTCTATATCCATGGCTTTTAAATATCTTCCAACTGCGGGTTCAATCTTGTTTACATCATAAAGCCAAGCATTTTTATGGCCTGGAAAATCAATATTTTTATGTTTGGTATTTTCGTCAGTCACATGTATAAACTCTCCTGTTCCTAATGCTATTAATTCTTCAGCTGCAGTATAGCGACCATTATTTCTCATTATACCACCGACATTACCAAGACCTAAAAGCATATCTGTTTTCTCATATAAGGCAACTTCAGCACCAGCTTTTTTTGCTGTGATCGCAGCCATGCAACCAGACCATCCACCACCAATTACTATAACCTTCAAAATATTTGCCACCCTTCTAATGCATATTTAGGATCTGTCTGCATTTTGTTTTGTTCCGTTTATTCTATTGCAATAGTTATAGTATTATTACTGTTATGAATATTCGTTATTGATATTTTTACAGCGAGATATGTAGTAATATTAAAAGGATACAGAATAATATGAAATATGATATAGTGATATAACTAACCTAATTGGTAGATAATATGAAGATTACTAGGGAGGATATTATGCAGAAGGAAGTTAATTATTTAAAAGTAGGTAGCAAAATAAGAATTGAAAGAGAAAGGTTTGGTATGAATAGAGAAGATTTGTCAGGACTTTTAGATATATCTTCGTATTTTTTAGGACAAATTGAAAGAGGGGAAAGAAGAATGAGTGTTAATACATTAGTAAATCTTTGCGAATGTTTACATATTTCTATAGATTCTTTGTTTTTTGAACAAGTGACTGGAAGTATAAATAATGATGATTTGCATTCATTAATTAATAAATGCTCAGAAAAAGAAATTGTTGTTATTCAAGGAGTTGTAAAGTTGATTTTACCGCATCTTGCAAGGTAAGAAATATAATAAATATTTTAATTACGGAATTTTTAAGCATTCTGTGCATATCATATAGTATAGCGTAGGAATAAAGTACGCGATAGTTAATAGCTATTCTCCTTAAGAGAATGGCTATTTTTTTTTATTATTAATAAGAGTTATTAAATATTTCTAAATACTGCTACATGTACTCAAATTAAAGGCATGAATAGCTGTGGAAAAAAATTTAGAGTGTTTAAGAGGAAATTTAAAAAAATATTGTAGGGTTGTCTTTAGTATAATAAATAAATCTTAAGGACATAATTTAAAAGCAATTACATTGAAGGGAATGATGACCTTATGATATTTAATAAAGTAGAGATATGTGGGGTAAATACTTCAAAACTACCAAAATTAAAAGAAAAAGAAATGAAGGAGTTATTGTACAGGATACAAAATGGCGAGCCTGAGTGTAGAGATGTATTCATTGAAGGAAATTTAAGATTGGTTTTAAGTGTAATAAAGCGTTTTAATAATCGAGGAGAAAATGTAGATGATCTATTTCAAGTTGGCTGTATTGGTTTAATGAAATCTATTGATAATTTTAATTTAAGTCTAAATGTTAGGTTTTCAACATATGCAGTTCCTATGATTATAGGGGAAATAAGAAGATACTTAAGAGATAATAACTCTATAAGAGTTAGTAGGTCACTTCGGGATATTGCATACAGAGCATTACAAGTTAGGGACAGATTGGTAAATGAGAACAATAAAGAGCCTACTGTAGAACAAATTGCAAAGGAGTTAGAATTACCAAGGGAGGATGTGGTATTTGCTTTAGATGCTATACAAGACCCTGTATCTTTGTTTCAACCAATATACCATGATGGTGGAGATGAAATTTATGTAATGGATCAAATAAAAGACACTAAAAACTTAGATGATAGTTGGCTTGAAAACATATCAATTAAGGATGGTATGAATAAATTAAAAGATAGAGAAAAATTAATATTAAATTTAAGATTTTTTGATGGGAAAACCCAAATGGAAGTAGCTAATGAAATAGGTATTTCTCAAGCACAAGTGTCAAGACTAGAAAAGACTGCACTAAAACATATGAAAAAGTATGTATAGGGTCTTCTAGTAGGATCATTTTATACTTGTGTTTTAGAAATGTTAAAAGGTATTTAATTAAATTAGCACTTACAGGAAAACACGAGTTAACTGTGTTTTTCTATAGGTGCTTTTTATATTATTTCTATTGAGAATTATACTATGTTAAGGTTATTAAAATTTGATTTTGTGCTGTCTTATAATTTTATTTGCGATAACATAGAGTTCCCGTTTTTATCTAACAATACAGTAATACCTCCATTATAACCTTCTATATTTATAAAATAATTTGTAATTAAACCTGTATTTACAATTGCTTTGCAACGTACGGATATTTCATATTCATGATCATATATTGTTTTAGGCATTTTATTTTGACTCTCATTATTATTAAACATTTTCCCCTCCTATATTTTAATAACTCATATTATACAATTATCGCCAAACACATCATTAGTCATTCATAAATCTTTATTTAGCTACGTTTCATTTATTCAATTTGAGGAATATTTAATAGAGTATAGATATCTTTGTTTTAGCTATTAATACTAATATATGCATTAATTATATAAGGGTGTTTTTTTACAATTGTCTTAAAGAAGAAAATAATAATGAAAAATAATCCTAATAAATGTATAAATTAATGAATTTTGTAAATAATATTATATAGGACATCGGATATAGTTATATGAGTAATATACTAGTGAAAACGTTTTTGAAAATACTTTTAAATATTTATCTAATTAATAAAAAATCAAGTGAAGATAATATAACTTTAATAGATGTTTTATATACAATGGCCAAAATCTTAATAGTGAAAGGAGGAATAAAAATGGTTGATATGTATTACAGGCTTGTGAAAGCAGGCTTAAGAACAATTCAGAAAGTACCAGATCAATTTAGAGATGACGTTATAACAAATTTGGCGACATTAACATTAAACAAAAATGGCAAGTCGGATACAAACGAGAAATACAAATAGTAAATGGATAAAGACTTTAAATAGCCTTTATCTATTTTTTTTATTAAAATTTAAAAAAAATCGCTTTTTTCTCCAGTATAATAAATAACAAGTTGATGTAGTGCTCTTGTGCAAGCAACATATAAAAGATTCCTATCGAATTCACTATTATAATTGTTTTTTGAAACATTGAAAACTAGTACTACATCAAATTCTAGGCCTTTTGATATATAGGATGGAATAACTACGGTGCCCTTTATAATTTCAGTGTCATCTATATTTAATAATTTAATGTTATCTAACCTAATTAATTCTTTTTCAATTATTAGTGCTTCTTGCTGCGTTTTACAAATAACTGCAATAGACTCATAACCAAGATTTTCGTATTTGTGAATATCTAGTATGATAGCTTCATAAATGGACTTCTCATTATCTTTGAATACAATTATTGGTTCATCTTCATGCCTATCAAAGGAAACAAACTCTTCTTTGCTATTTAATATTTTTTGAGTAAATGAATTAATTTCAATTGAGGATCTAAAACTTTTATTCATAGAAAGTTTTAGACTTTTTTTCTTATGAAGAATGTCTTCTAGATCATCATAAATAAATTTATTACCGTGCTTTTCAAGGGTTTGATTAAAGTCGCCTAATATTGTAAATTTAGCTCTAGCAAATAGAAGATTAAAAACTTCGTATTGAAGGGGATAATAATCTTGAGCCTCATCAATAACAACCTGCTGTATATCTGAAAATTCCCGATTACCATTAAGCTTAAGTTTAATATATAAAAGGGGTGCACAATCCTCATAATCGATATGGTCTTTATGGAGACTTTCAATGGTTTTTAATATCATTTGTTTAATATCTTTTGGTAGTTCTAACCCTTTGGAAAGTTTTAAAAAAAGTCCGGATTTATTGAAAAGTAATTTATACAAATTTGCATAATCAACCTGCGTATACTTGTGGATATGACCCATTAATACTTTAGCTTCTTTGATTGCCAATAATCTGCTAAAAGATTTTATCTCTAGCTGGTGGTTAGTAGCATTTAGAACAATTTTTTGAATCTTTTGAAGCCTTGCTTTTCTTAAAGGGTGAATTTTATTAAGCATCATACTTTCAATTCTTTTAAGTCTTTTTGATATTGGCATATCCATTTTACCGTTTAGGAAAAGATTATTTAGCTGCTGCTTTGTTTCGATAATTTTGCCATCATAATATAAGTCTTCAAAATTAGTCAAATTATGTTCATAATAATAGATTAATCTATCTAAAATTATAACAAAAGTTTTTGAGCCTTTAAATTTAGTGTTCTCCATTTTTATATTTATGGATTGATTATTATTAATAATCAAAGATTCAAGTTGCTCTTTCCTACTTTCAAATATAAATCTATTATCTAAGAAATCAACTATAATATTGTCAAAAGTAGTTTCTTCTACGTTATCCTCGCCGAGTTCTGGTAAAACCCCAGAAATATATTTACTAAATACGGAACTTGGAGAAATTATAATAATATTATTGGAATGTATTTTTGATCCCATACCAACATAAAGCAAATATGCAATTCTATGTAGTGCTATAGAAGTTTTACCACTTCCGGCCACACCTTGCACAATTAAAAGTTCGTTTTCAGTATCCCGAATAATTATATCCTGCTGCTTTTGGATGGTTTCAACTATATTTTTCATTGTTGATGAAGAATTATGGCTCAAAACTTCTTGCAGAATTTCATCATTAATTGTTACACTACTATCAAAAAAATATTGAAGTTTTGATTCCTTAATTTTATATTGTCTCTTCATAGTAATATCACCTGAAATCACTGAGAATGGCGCATTATATGAGCCTTTGCCTATTTCAAATTGATAAAACATACTTGAAATAGGTGAGCGCCAATCATATATTAAAATTGAACTGGTATCTTTATCTATTAAATTATAAAGACCAATATAAATTTTATCAAGATCATCATAACCATCTTCTTTAAAATCAAATCTTCCAAAATACGGTGAGTTTAGAATCTGTGTATATTTCTTTATACGTTTAAGTGTTTTTTCGTAGCTATAATTTTGACTATCAACCTCTGAAAGATGTTGAAGCATCTCTGGAATTTTATCAAAATCATTTGAAGAATGAGCAGATTCTTGCCACATATCTCTTCTTGAAGTAATAAGGTCTCTTTTTTTAAAGTTAATATCATATTCATCTTTCGTAAGTTCTTTTTTTAGAAAGTTAAGTGTATTATCAAGATATAGTGTTTCCTCTTTATTAATTAGTTTATAATTACCCATTTTGTCACGCTCCTATTTATTTTTATAAAAACCATTGACATTTACATTCCTTGTGTGATATACTAAAAGTGAGTTATAAGGTATAATAATTATACTTGTATTCACATTTAATTATATACAAAAATCATATTTAAGTAAAGCTTATGTGTGGTTTTATTTTTATGTCGAGGTAAAGAAGATAAGGTATGTAAATACTTTTTTTATTATAAAATACAAAATCATGTAGTAAAAACACATTATATATAAAGATGTAGAGGGCAATTAGATGCCTTCTTTTTTATTTGCGTGGCAAAAATTCAGACAAGGAGGAATAGGGATGTTACCAATAGAAAGATTAGAAATTATAAAGCAGACAGCCTTAAGCGAAAAAAAACTATATGTTTCAAAGTTAAGCGAAAAATTTGATGTAACGGAAGAAACAATTAGGCGAGATTTAGAAAAACTAGAACAACAAGGTTTAGTTACTAGAAGTTATGGTGGGGCAATATTGAATGCTCAAATAACAAATGAGGATATACCTTTTTATAAAAGGTCAAAGACCGATATGGGAGAAAAAATATACATAGCATCAAAAGCAATAGAATTTATTAAAGAAGATAGTACGATAATGGCAGATTGTAGTTCAACTGTACTTGAGGTCTTGAAGCTAATTAAAGATAGAAGTGACGTAACAGTTATAACAAATTCAGTTGAAGTTCTTAGTGAACTTAATCAATCAGAACTAAATATTATATCAACGGGTGGCTCAATAAAGCAAAGATCTTTATCACTTCAAGGACCCATAACACAAAGTACTATTAGAAAATATAGTGTAGATTTAGCATTTGTGAGCTGCAAAGGAATGGATATTAAAAAAGGAATATTAGACTCAAATGAAGAAGAGGCAGAAATTAAAAATACTATGATAAAGCAAGCCAGTAAGGTAATTTTATTAATTGATCATAGTAAATATGATAAAACTTCTTTCGTAAAGCTTTTTGATTATGAAAATATAGATTACATAATTACAGATAAAGAACCAAGAGAAGAATGGTTAAAATTATTACATTCTAATAACATTGAAATTATATATTAGTAAAAAACTATACAATATGAAGTTAAGTTAAAGAGCTGCCAAAAATCATTTTTGGCAGTTCTTTAATTTTTTTGCTTTAGAGAATAAGAGAAACAAACAAAAACAAGAAAAACAAAACAAAAACAACAGAAAACGATTGTATTTATAAAAAAAATGAAGTATACTTTAAGAAGTTAGATGTTACAAAATGTACTACATAAAATGAAACGTGTTAGAATATTAAAATTAAAAATATAATTATAAAATGAAAGTGGGAGATTAAAATGAATATAGAAAATATGAAATTTATACAAAACTTTAAAAAAATTGCAAATGATGCATGGCTTAAGGGTTGGCATGAAAGAAACGGTGGAAATATAACTTATAGATTAACACAAGAGGAAGTATCAGCAGTTAAAGGCATTATTAATGAAGATTCAGCATATACTCCAATTGGAGTAACTGTTGAAAACTTAGCTAATGAGTATTTCCTAGTAACCGGAAGTGGAAAATTCATAAGAAATATGACCGTATGTTTAGAAGAAAATGCAGGACTCATAAAGATTGATGAAAAAGGCGAAAATTACAAAATAGTTTGGGGATTAATAAATGGGGCAAGACCAACAAGTGAAGTAACATCACATTTAATGAGTCATTCAATAAAGAAAGAAAAAACAAATGGAACATACAGAGTTATAATGCATTCACATACTACAAACGCTATAGCTTTAACATTTGTATTACCACTAGATGGCAAGGTATTTACAAGAGAATTGTGGGAAATGGCAACAGAATGTCCAGTAGTATTCCCAGGCGGAATAGGCATAGTACCTTGGATGGTTCCAGGTGGAGCTCCGATTGCAGAAGCAACTGGTAAATTAATGAAAAAACATGATGTTGTAATTTGGGCACATCACGGAATGTTCTGCGCTGGTGAAACTCTAGATTTAACTTTCGGACTTATGGATACAGTAGAGAAATCAGCTGAAATTTTAGTTAAAGTATTATCAATGGGTGGAAAAAAACAAACAATAACTTCTCAAAACTTTAGAGATTTAGCAAAAGATTTTAATGTTAATATTTCAGAAGACTATTTAGGCTAATTTTTTATTAAAAAAATATATTCTAAAAGGAGATTGATTATTATGGCAAATAGAATGGTTTTAAATGAGACAAGTTACATAGGAGCAGGAGCAATAACGAATATTGCGCAAGAGGTTAAAACTAGAGGTTTTAAAAAAGCATTAGTAGTAACTGATAAAGATTTAATAAAATTTAATGTAGCTTGCAAGGTAACAGATTTACTAAAAGAAAGTGGTTTAGCTTTTGAAATTTTTGATGGTGTAAAAGCTAACCCTACTATAAGTGTAGTAAAAAGCGGTATAGCAATGTTTAAGGAATCTGGAGCAGATTACCTAGTAGCTATCGGTGGGGGTTCATCTATTGATACTGCAAAAGCTATAGGTATTATTATAAGTAACCCTGAATTTTCAGATGTAAGAAGTCTTGAAGGTGCAGCTATCACTAAAAATAAATCAGTACCTATTATTGCAATTCCAACAACAGCTGGAACTGCAGCAGAAGTTACTATTAATTATGTAATCACTGATGAAGAAAGAAAACGTAAGTTTGTATGTGTAGATCCACATGACATTCCAGTTATTGCAGTTGTTGATTCGGAAATGATGTCATCAATGCCAAAGGGACTAACAGCAGCTACTGGTATGGATGCTTTAACTCATGCAATTGAAGGATATATTACAAAAGGTGCTTGGGAGTTAACAGATACTCTCCATTTAAAAGCTATTGAAATAATTTCACGTTCGCTTAGAAGTGCAGTAGCAAATGAACCAAAGGGAAGAGAAGATATGGCCCTTGGGCAATACGTTGCAGGTATGGGATTTAGTAATGTAGGTCTTGGTCTTGTTCACGGAATGGCACATCCACTTGGAGCTTTTTATGATACACCACATGGAATTGCTAATGCAGTAATATTGCCTTATGTTATGGAATATAATGCAGGTTCTACTGGCGAAAAATACAGAGAAGTAGCTCGTGCAATGCGAGTTCCAAATGTTGATAACATGTCTCAAGATGAATATAGAAAGGCAGCTATTGATGCTGTTAAAAAACTTTCAGGGGATGTCGGAATTCCAAAGACATTAAAAGAAATTGGAGTTAAAAAGGAAGATTTAGGTGCACTTGCAGAGTCAGCTATGGCAGATGCATGTACCCCAGGTAATCCAAGAGATACAAGCGTTAAAGAAATATTTGAAGTTTATAAATCAATTTTTTAATAAACAATATATTCAAAGTAATATGCTAGAGCAATTCTGAAAAGCTACCTAGATGTTTATTAGTAGTTATATAGAAAAAAACGGGTTACCTTAAGGGAGGCCACTGAAAAAAGCACTCTTTTTTCAGTAGAGTTTTCAAATTTGAATAGAAAAAGCATGAGGAATCCATATTTTTGGATATCTCATGCTTTTTCTTTTATAATTAAGTTTTAAAAGCCCTATTTCATGCTTTTCAACTTAATTATTCTCTTTAGATTCACAGTGAAGATTGATAATGCACCTTGCATTTGCATGCTAATTAAGCCTGACGATATTGCTACATCATAGCCATGTTGGTGCTTAAGTTCACTATTTTTAGCCTCTATCATATAACGCTCCCTAGCACGTTTTTTAAAATATTCACTTTTTTCGAACTCTATTTGATCTTTGTGGGTATTTGACTTTATTGAAACTGAATAAGTTTTAGATTTAGCGCCTTCTTTATAACACCCATCTTTATGAACACAATTTTTACACTTTTCTACATTAAAATAGTAAGTTAACACTTGATTTTTACCAACATTCTTCTTTCCCTGTTTTGCTTTTTTAATAGCCATATGACCTGCCGGACATACAAATAAACCAGCATCTTTATTAAACTCAAATTCATCTTCTTTTTTTCGCATTCCTTGTGAAATTACAGGATTTAGTTTTGAAATTAATGCAATTTTATTTTCTTTTGCATATTCTAGATTTTTCTTTTCAGAATAAGCTGTATCTCCAATTACTTCATTAACATCTATACCAGCCTCACGGCTTTTTTCTATTAAGGCTATGAGCTCCTTTCCATCACTTTTTTCGCCAGTTGTAATAACAGCTGCTGTAATTAAACGTTCTTCACTCATAGCAAGGTGTGATTTATATCCAAAAAAAGAACTATCCTCAGTCTTATGCCCCACTTTTGCATCCTCATCTTTTGATAGTTTTAGGTTTTCTATGTCATCATTAAAAGCTTCGGTTAAGTAGTTTAATTTAGTTTTCACAGTTGGATTTGCTACAATTTCTGGATTCTTGTTTATGCTATCAATTAATAATTTGCAGTACTCAAGAATATCTTCAAGTACTCCATTTGTAACTTTATTCGGCAAATCTTCTTTTATCTCAGGATGTACTCCGTACAATGTTTTTCTTAAATTTTTTGCACGTTTCAATAATTCTTCTCCTGCTGATTTTTGGTTATAACGTGACTTGGTATGCGTAGCATCAACTATTATTGCTTTGCTTTTTAAAACTCCCTCTTTTATAGCAAGTTCTACAGTCTTGTTTATTAATAAATCTAATAAATTCATGTCTTTAAGGCGAAGCTTTCTAAATTTAGTTAATGTACTTGAGTTTATTAAATTTGTTTCTTCTGGGGCTAAATTCAGAAAATATTTAAATGACATATCATAAAGAGTTCTTTCAACAACATCTTCATCAGACAATTCATATATTACTTTCAAAAGCAAATATTTAAATAGCATTATAGGGTTAATAGCACCTCTACCCATAGATGAACTATAGTTAATAATCAATTCGTCATAAACAAATGAAAAGTCAACAAGGTCATTAATTTGCTTTAAAATGTTATCTTTCGGAATAATTAACGAATATAAGCTATGGTATGTATTTATTTTTATTTCCAATTGTCCTTTTAGCATAATAGTTTAGCCCCTTTTATTTTATTCTACTATACTAATTCGACATATCTTTTAAAATTCCTTTTTGTTTTTAGTCTTTTACATAAAAAAATCGCCATCTTTAATTCGATGACGATTTTTCATATAGTTTTTCAGTGGCCTCCCTTAAGGTAGTCTGTTTTTTTCTATATGTTGGAAGTGAAATCGGGTTAATGTTGATATTGTAGCGACCCAGGAGATGATTTAATTGGATAAAAAGATTGAAATGTTGGAATAGTAGTGGTATTGTAATCACATGAATAAGGAAGTTTAATAAATTAAAATGGAGGTGTCAAATGACGGATATAAAAAACAAATTTGATAGTACAAAGGATAAGATTTTGGGAAAAACTAAGGAGAATGTCGGAAAGGCAACTGGTAGTGAAGAGACAGAACTTAAAGGGAAGGCTCAGTCACGAACGGGTGAGTTTAAGGAGAAATTTGGTGAATTTAAAGAGAAGGTAGCAAAAAAAATTAATGATACATTAGATAAGAATGAAGAAAAGAAATAGATGGTTTTTAGAAAAATTCATTTTGGATAAAGAAACTTAAGGAGCAAAAAAACTTCGGAGAAATACAGCCGAAGTTTTTTTGATTCTTTGGATATATTGGTTGATTTTGTTACATGCCAGGCATACCAGACATCTTATTAATTATTTCAGGATTTACCATACCGAAAATCATAGCAATATGTGCTACAACTAAAAAACCACTTATAAGAATAAAATGAATTTTCATTTTTTCGTCTAAAGTTTTTTTCTTAAAAATAACACCAAGCTCCATTAGTGCTATTGGTAAAAGGAAAATAACACCGCTTAGATAAAAACCAACAGCGATAACATCTACCCAGGTATGCCAACCACCACTTGTTGAAAGGGGTATAACCGCGGTTATAAATAAGTATATAAAAATACCTGTAAAATAAAATCCGTCAAAAATACCTATGATTTTATTTAGTGTCCTAATACCGCCTTGCTGAATTTTATTAAAAATAATAAAAAATTCAGTAATTGTTAATGCTTCTGCCATTATAACTGGTAAAGCCATAAAAATAATTAAATTCCAGGGCTGATTGTCTGTTAACAATGCCATATAATGAGTCATATTCATTATAATCATCCTTCTTTCTTCTATATTCTATTTAAGCCTATTGTAATAATAAGTTGTGTAGATTTTATGAAGATTTACGGCTTGAAGATAATTATTTGTTATAATACTTTATTAATAAATGAACTATTGCATGTTATATTGTTATTAAACCAACAAAAGCCACATGATGGAATTGTAATCCAACATGTGGCTGATGTATTAGGTTGTAAATCTATTTTGTAATTTTAAATCAAATAAATTTAAGCAACATTTTTTTTCTTGTTTTTAGGAATCCAGAACTTTTCAATCTCTTCTAATGATTTATTTTTAGTTTCTGGAACCGACGTTGTAACGAATATAAAGCAAATAACATTTAATCCGCAGAATATCCAAAAGGTAAATGCACCGCCAATACTACTAAGCAGCATTGGAGTAAATTGACCGATTGCCCAGTTAGCGCCCCATAGAAACATAGTCGCAATGCCTGTTGCTCTTGCTCTTAAATAGTTTGGGAATATTTCAGGAATCATAATCCAAGGAATTGGACCCATTGAAATACAAAATGATGCTACAAAACCAAGAATCAAGAACAAAATAACCATTCCATTTGCATAATGTGTATAAAATGCTAAACCGATGAATAACATAAAGAAAGCCATTAATGCAGAACCTATAGACATTAACTTTTTACGTCCAACTTTATCTATTAAGAACATAGCGAGTATTGTAGCTAAAACGTCTACAACGCCTACCACGCTTGTAGCAAGAAAACTTGAATTAGTTTTAAAACCTATCATTTCAAAAATTTTAGGACCATAATATGTAATTGAGTTCATGCCAACTGCTTGATTAAAGATGGCAAGGAAAATTCCGATTACTAAAGCTTTACGAAGCCCTGGTTTAAAAAGTTGTTTAAGAGATGAATCTTTTTCAACTACCAATGAATTAGAAATAGAATCAAACTCTTGTTTCCCGATTACAGGGCCATTAATTTTATTAAGTACAGCGACAGCTTGATCTAATTTTCCAGCTTTTACTAAATAACGTGGACTTTCTGGAACGAAAAATAATGTTAATAAGAATACAAAAGAGGGGAATATACCACAAGCAAGCATCCAACGCCATCCAGTTGTTGTAAGCCAAGCATCACTACCCATATTTACAATCCATAGGTTTATGAAGTATGTAAGACACATTCCTGATATAGTGAATAATTGATAGAGCGCAGAAAGTCTACCACGAATTGCAGGTGGTGCACATTCTGTAATATAAGTTACAGATAAGGCTGAAGCCATACCAATACCTAGACCTCCAATTATTCGAGCAATAATTAAAGCTTCTACTGAATGTGATAGAGCAGATGCTAGGGCTGATACTCCAAATAAAGCAGCAGCAAACATTAATACTTTTTTTCTGCCGATGAAATCACCTAAAAATCCAGAGATACCAACACCGGCAACACCACCAATCATAATACTTGAAATTACTAGACCTTCCATCATTGGTGTTAAATTATATAGCTTTTGAAGCGAACCAATGGCACCTGATATAACGGCTGTGTCATATCCATAAAGTAGACCGCCTAATCCGGCAGCACATGATATTAATATGATAAACATTAAAGAACGTTTGCTTTTAGGTTTCTCTGACATTTTAAATCCTCCTCATATGTTATATTTACTTTTATTATTAGTTTTGAAAGCGATTACAAGATTATAATAATATATATACGTACAAATGTCAATAAAAATGAAGCAGTTGTAGGTACAAATAAAAAATAAATAAACCATAAACCGCTATAATATTGTAAAATAGCTTATGGTTTATGGTTTATTTTAAAGTGACTTTGTTGAATTACGAATAACAAGACTAGGTTCATATAATATAGAATCACTGTCATCAAATTCATTATTATTGTTAACTAATTTTATTATTAAATTAGCAGCGTCCTTGCCCATTTGTTCTTTTGGGTGTGTAATAGAAGTTAGCTTTGGAACCATAATTCTTGATAACATAGAGTCATCAAAGCCGATAATTGAAAGGCCTTCTGGAATTTTAATTTTCAATTTATTTGCAATGTTTGACACCATATATGCAATTTCATCATTATAACAAAATATACCTGTAGGACGATTGCTGGATTTGAGTACACTCTCTATTCTTTGGGGAAGTACTGTTTCCACTTCTTCTGAAAGGTAAGTTAAAATTTGATTTGTCGATGGTGGAATTTCATTCTTTTGACATTCTGTAATAAATCCATTCATTCTATGGATACCTTGGGAATCATCAACTTTAAATATACCGGTTATGTTAGTGTGACCTAAAGAAAGCAAGTGTTTAGTTGCAATCTTTCCACCTTTAAAATCATTAACCCGTAAGGTTGGGACCTTGATTTCATAATAGGAAGCATTAATCATAATAATAGGAATATTTTTAGCTAATATATTATTTAGATATTCTAGATTGTGAATTTGATACGCACTTTTTGTTGGTTCTAAGATAAGGCCATCTATTTCATGTGCTAGCAAATTTTTTAAATTACTATTTTCAAGCATTATGTTATTGCTAGTAGATGATAATAAAAGAGAATAAGATTCAGCATAGAGAGTACTTTCAATCCCACGAATTATATCTGGAAATATATAATTTGATATATGAGTTGTAAGAACACCTATATTTTTATTTTTTTTTAAGTGAATACTATTTTGTTTCCAATCAGATAGATATATTCCGCTTCCTTGTATTCGATATACATATTGAGCAGCATTTAAATCACTGATAGCTCTCCTTACGGTATGCCTGCTTACATTAAAGAGAGACATTAGTTCTGATTCAGTTGGGAGCTTATCGTTTGGCATATATTTTTCAGTCATTGCCCAATCAATAATTTTTTCTATTACTTCTTCATATTTGTGTTTCATATGTATCTCCTATAATAATTTATTTCATAAAATATTATAGCAGAATATAGGGCCATTCACAATGATATTTAAAATTAGTACGTATAAATAATAAATATATGTTGACAATTATACGAATAAATACTATAGTTTGTATTGAAAGCGATTACTAAGAAGGGGGTCAATAAAATGACAACAAAATATACAGTTGGAGTTGACTACGGAACTTTGTCTTCAAGAGCAGTGGTTGTAAACTTAGAAAATGGAAAAGTTGTATCATCAGCAGTAAAAAATTACCCAAGTGCGGTAATTGATGAAACCTTACCGGGAACTACGATTAAATTAGGTAATAATTGGGCACTTCAAGATCCAAACGATTATTATGAGTGTTTTATAGCAACAGTTAAAGAGGCAGTTAGTGAGGCAACGAAAACAATTTCAAAGGATGATATTATAGGGGTAGCTATTGATTTTACAGCGTGTACTGTACTTCCTGTAAAGAATGATGGTACTCCTTTGATGAATATAAAGGAATGGCATGATAACCCACATGCATGGGTTAAACTTTGGAAACATCATGCTGCGCAAGACCAAGCAGATAGGCTAAATACTATTGCAAGAGAACGTAACGAACCATGGCTTAAGTATTATGGTGGTAAAATTTCATCAGAATGGCTATTTCCAAAACTAATGCAAATTGTTGAAGAAGCACCTGATGTATATGCAGCTATGGATGACTTTATAGAAGCAACAGACTGGTTGACATGGCAGTTAACTGGTAAAAAGATGAAAAATGCAACTACTGCAGGCTATAAAGCAATATGGAATGCTGAAACAGGATTCCCAAGCAATGAATTTTTTAAAGAGCTAAATCCATTAATGGAAAATGTAATTGAAGATAAAATTGGTACTAAGTTTTATCCTGTAGGAACTAAAGCGGGTGGACTTCTTGAAAAGGTAGCTAAGGCTACTGGCTTAAATGTAGGAATTGCTGTAGGAGTTGGAAATGTTGATGCTCATGTTTCAGTTGCACCAACTGGAGTTGTAAGACCAAGAACAATGCTTAATATTATGGGTACATCTACTTGTGATATCACACTTGGAGAAAAAGAAATACCAGTACCTGGTATGTGTGGTGTAGTTAAGGATGGTGCTGTACCAGGATTTTATGCTTATGAATCTGGTCAAAATGCTGTTGGAGATATCTTTGGATGGTTTGTTGATAACCAGGTTCCAGAAAGATATTTCAAAGAGGCAGAGAAAAATGGTTTAAATATTCACCAATTACTTGAACAAAAGGCTAAAAAGCTAAAAATTGGTGAAAGTGGATTAATAGCATTAGACTGGTGGAATGGAAATCGTTCAATACTCGTAGATACAGATTTAACTGGTTTAGTGCTCGGAATGAACATGGATACAAAACCAGAAGAAATATATCGAGCTTTAATAGAAGCAACAGCATTTGGCAAACGTTTGATCATAGATACTTTTGAAGAAAATGGTGTTCCAATTGATACTTTAACAGTTTGCGGTGGGTTACCTCACAGAAATCAAATGTTAAATCAAATTTATGCTGATGTTACTAATAAAGAAATGTTTATATCAGAGCATCATCAAGCACCTGCAATTGGAGCTGCAATGTTTGCTGCTGTTGCAGCTGGCAAGGAAGCTTTTGGTTACGACACTATACAAGAGGCATCAAAGCAAATGGCAAGACTTAAAGAAAACTCAATAAAGCCAATTCCAGAAAATGTTAAACGTTATGAAGCAATTTATAAAGAGTATGTAAAACTACATGATTACTTTGGTCGTGGCGCCAATGATGTAATGAAACATTTGAAGAAGATTAAGGAATCCGTATCGAAGGAGGGTTAATTTATGTTAGAGGATTTAAAACAAAAGGTATTTGAAGCAAATTTATTGTTACCTTTATATAATTTAGTAACTTTCACTTGGGGTAATGTTTCTGGAATCGATCGTTCAAGGGGTTTAATTGTTATAAAACCTAGTGGCGTTGAATACGATCAAATGGACGCAAGTGATATGGTTGTTGTTGATATGGATGGAAATATAGTTGAAGGTAAATTAAATCCTTCAAGTGATACACCAACTCATTTAGTTTTATACAAAGCTTTTCCAAATATTATGGGCGTAGTTCATACACATTCTCCTTGGGCAGTTTCTTTTGCCCAGGCAGGTGTTTCTATTCCGGCTGCGGGAACAACACATGGTGATTACTTTTATGGGGACATACCAGTAACTAGAGCAATGACTGAAAATGAGATAATTAAAGACTATGAAAAACAAACAGGTAATGTTGTAGTTGAAACCTTTAATAAAAATAATATTAATCCAGATCAGGTACCGGGGGTACTCGTGAATGACCATGGACCATTTACTTGGGGTACGGATCCTAGTAATGCAGTTCATAACTCTGTAGTACTAGAGGAAGTTGCAAAGATGGCGTATCATTCGCTTCAATTAAATCCACATAATATTAAAATGGATCAAGTTTTATTAGATAAACATTTTAATCGTAAACATGGAAAGAATGCATATTATGGTCAAAACAAAAAATAGATTATTGAAAAATTAGATTATGAAGGAGGAAGTAAATTATGTTAGATAACAAAAAGATGGAATTTTGGTTTATAGTAGGTAGTCAAAACTTATATGGTCAAGAAGCGTTAGATGAAGTTAAACAGGATTCACAAATTATTGCAGATGGTTTAAATAAAAGTGGAAAATTACCTTACACTATAGTATTTAAATCACTAGCAACATCTGCAGATGAAATTACTAGTTTAATGAAAGAAGTAAACTATAATGATAAGGTAGCTGGTGTAATTACTTGGATGCACACCTTTTCACCTGCTAAAATGTGGATAGCTGGTACAAAATTATTACAAAAACCTTTACTACATTTGGCAACACAATTTAGTGAACATATTCCATGGAAAACAATTGATATGGATTATATGAATCTACATCAAAGTGCTCATGGAGATCGTGAATATGGATTTATTAATGCAAGACTAAAAAAACATAATAAAGTAATTTTCGGATATTGGAAAACAGATGAGATTAGAAAAGAAATTGCTGATTGGATGAATGTAGCAGTAGGGTTTATTATGAGTCAGGAGATAAAAGTTGCTCGTTTTGGTGATAACATGCGTAATGTTGCTGTTACTGAAGGAGATAAAATAGAAGCTCAAATTCAATTTGGCTGGACAGTTGATTACTTTGGTATTGGTGATTTAACTACCGAGATTGGTAAAGTTTCAGAAAAAGAAGTTGATACCACATATGAAGGATTTAAGGAAATATACATTATGGATGCTGGAGAAAATGATCCTAAATTCTATGAGAAACAAGTAAAAGAACAAATAAGAATTGAAATTGGATTAAGAACGTTCCTAGAAGCAGGAAATTACACAGCATTTACAACAAATTTTGAAGATCTATATGGTATGAAACAACTACCTGGACTTGCTGTTCAAAGATTAAATGCCGAGGGTTACGGATTTGCTGGAGAAGGAGATTGGAAAACTGCAGCAATGTCTAGATTGTTTAAGGTTATGACAAATAATGAAAAAACAGGATTTATGGAAGATTATATGTACGAATTCAGTAATGGTAGTGAAAGAATTTTAGGTGCACATATGCTTGAAGTAGATCCAACATTTGCTTCAGATAAGCCTAGCGTAGTTGTTAAACCACTTGGAATTGGTGATAAAGAAGATCCCGCTCGTTTAATATTTAATGGCTCAGTTGGAGCTGGAGTTGCAGTATCTATGCTTGATTTAGGAACACATTATCGTTTGATTATTAACGAAATAACAGCAGTTAAACCTACTGAAGATATGCCAAATTTACCTGTAGCTAAAATGGTATGGAAGCCAGAACCAAGCTTTAGTGATGGTGTTAAAGCATGGATATATTCTGGTGGTGGACATCATACAGTTGTTACATTAAAGCTAACGGTTGATCAAGTTTATGATTGGAGCCGTATGGTTGGGCTCGAAACTGTTATAATAGATCATGATACAAAATTAAGAGACATTATGAAAGATACAACAAGATAGAATAAATAACTAGAGAAAAATAATATAAAAGGTTGGCAGTTTTGCTGGCCTTTTATAAGGAGGCTAATTATATGAAATTATTTATTGATACAGCTAATGTAGAAGATATACGTGAGGCTAATGATATGGGTGTTATTTGTGGTGTTACTACTAACCCATCATTAATTGCAAAAGAAGGTAGAGATTTTAATGAGGTTATAAAAGAAATAGCATCTATTGTAGACGGACCTATAAGTGGAGAAGTTATTTCTTTAGATTCAAAAGGTATGATAAAAGAAGGAAGAGAAATAGCAAAAATACATAAAAATATGATTGTTAAAATTCCAATGACAGAGGACGGTCTAAAGGCTGTTAAAGTACTTTCAAAAGAAGGAATAAAAACAAATGTAACATTAATATTCTCAGCAGGACAAGCTTTACTTGCAGCAAGAGCAGGAGCATCATATGTAAGTCCTTTCGTAGGAAGACTTGATGATATAAATGCTAATGCTATGGACTTAATAAGAACTATTGTTACAATTTTTAAAGTACACGCAATAGACACTGAAATAATTGCGGCTAGCATAAGAACTCCAATGCATGTCACAGATGTTGCGGTTGCAGGGGCTCATATTGCGACTGTTCCACTTAAAATTATTAAACAGATGATAAAACATCCATTGACCGATGCTGGAATAGAAAAATTTGCTAAAGATTGGAAAGAAACTTTCGGAAAATAATAATGAAAGCATTACAAAAAGGGTAACGAACTGTGTTGCTCTTTTTTTGTTTTTTGAATTTCACTTGATAATTTATTAACAATGTGTTATTGTTTTAACATAATTGAATTGGTATTTTAATGATGGGCGGTAAATATATTTTACGCCTATTTCAAGACGACTAAATTTGATATCTATAATCAACATTCTAAAAATAGGAGTGATACATTTGAGAGCGTTTGATAATGATATACAACTTATAAAATATGAGGTAATAAAAGAAGTAGTTAAGCTTTCTATTAATGGAACTCTGAAAAAAGAAGGTAAAAATCTATTTAAAGTTCTTGTTCCAGGACCTAAAGCAAAAACACGTTGTTGTATTCATAAGGAAAGAGCCATTATTGGAGATCGAATTAACCTTGTAATGGGTGGAGATAAAAAGAATGAAAATGTTATTGAAGTAATAAATTCTGCTTGTGATGAATGTCCGATCCAACGATTTACTGTCACTGAAGGTTGCAGAGGTTGCATAGCACATAAATGTATTCAAGCATGTCCTGTGGGTGCAATCCAATCTATAAATAGGAGATCTTACATTGACCCAAATAAATGTATTGAATGTGGTAAATGTAAAACTGCTTGCCCGTACAATGCGATTTCTGATGTTATGAGACCCTGTCGTAGAGCTTGTAATGCTAATGCATTAAGTTTTGATGAAGATAAAAAAGCAGTAATTAATAATGATAAATGTATACAATGTGGGGCTTGCGTTTATCAATGTCCTTTTGGTGCAATTATGGATAAATCCTCAGTTGTAGATGTTGTTAATTTATTAATTAAATCAAAGGATAATGAAAAAAAACATGTTTATGCTGTTGTTGCACCCGCAATTGCTAGTCAATTTACATATGCAAAAATTGGACAAGTAGTTGCAGGTATAAAACAAATGGGATTTTATGATGTCATAGAAGTAGCTCTTGGTGCAGATATGGTAGTACAAAATGAAACAAAAGAATTTATAGAAACCATAGAGGAACTTAAAACTATGACAAGTTCTTGTTGCCCAGCTTTTGTTTCTTATATTAAGAAAAATTACCCAGAGCTTGGTAAACATGTTTCAAGTACAGTTTCACCTATGATAGCAATATCTAGACTTATTAAAAATACAGACCCTTTAGCTAAAGTTGTGTTTATTGGACCTTGTACAGCTAAAAAAATGGAAATAAAGCAAGCTGATATAAAAGGAATTACTGACTATGTATTGACTTTTGAGGAGCTTGAGGCAATGATTGATGCATATGAAATAGATCTTGAGGTCTGCGAGGAACTTCCATTAAATAATGCATCTTATTATGGGAGAATATTCGCTAGATCAGGTGGACTTACAGAGGCGGTAAAACACTTAGTAGATACTTCAGATACAACATTAGAATTTAAACCTATAAGTTGTGATGGCCTTATTGAATGTGATAAAGCATTGAAACTATTAAAATTTAATAGATCAAATGGCAATTTTATAGAAGGAATGGCTTGTTCTGGTGGATGTATAGGTGGTGCAACATCTCTTCATCATACTCCAAAAGATAAAAATGAAATAACTAAATATGGGAAATTAGCGTTAGAAGAAAATGTTATTGAAAGAATTAAAGTAATAAAAGTTGAGAAAGTTGATATGCATCGCGGTAAAGATTTTATGACTAAATAATACATATAATGTATGGAACTTTTCTTTAAAAGAAAGGTTCCATATTTTTTATAAAATCTTGACATTAACTATTATATACAATAGCATTGTATATAATAGAGTAGTTATAAATGAAATTGTTTCAATGAAAATAATATTGAGTATAGGAGTGTTTTTATGGAATCGACAATTTATTGTTTTAGTGGTACGGGTAATTCTTTAAAGGTAGCCAGGGACATAGCTCTTGAATTAAAAGATACAGAAATAATACAAATATGTACAAAAAATATGAATATTGATAATACATTATCAAATAAAATTGGATTTATTTTTCCAGTATACGCTTCTGGAATTCCCTTTTTAGTTAAAAAGTTTATTAAAGAAATTAGACTTAAAAAGGATGCTTATGTTTATACCGTTGTAACTTTTGGATCAGCAGCGGGGGCAGCTATAAAACAATTAGAAGAGATATTAACTGACAAGGGTATTAAACTTAGCGCTGCATTTAAAGTCAAAATGCCAGGAAATTATCAAGTGATTTACGCACCTTATTCTGAAGAAAAACAGAAAAAGTGTTTTGACGATGAAAAAGCAAAAATAAGTGGAATTGTTAAAAGCTTAAATAATAATGAGATGGTTGGATTTAGTGGACTAGGCGAAAGCTTGATGAGGACAGTTGGTGGCATGGTTTACAGCAGTTTTAGACCTTATGAAAAAGATAAAGATTTTTGGACAGACAAAAACTGTAATGGCTGCGGTATATGCTCAAAGGTATGTCCTGCGAACAATATAGAAATGATGGATGGTAAACCAAAATGGCAACATAAATGTGAGCAATGCCTTGCTTGTATGCAGTGGTGTCCACAAAAATCAATTCAATATAAAAAAGTAACAATAAAAAGAGGTCGTTATCATCATCCAGATGTAGAAGTTACGGAGTTGTTCCATTTATAAAAAAGCGAGTTATTAATATTGCAGCGACCCAGGAGATGATTTAATATAACAAGCGTTAGTTTCTTTAAATAGAGATTTAACGTTTGTTTTATTTTTTTGTAAAATTTAGGTTGACAACAATAATAATTAAACTTATAATAAAGTTGAGTCAAATTTAATTGGATAAAATTAAAAAAATAAATTAATGTTGAAGGGAAGTAAATAATATGAATTTTTATGATTTTTCAGCAAAAGAAATGGATGGACAAGATATAAAGATGGAGGAATATAAGGGTAAGGTTGTTTTAGTTGTAAATACTGCAAGTAAGTGTGGATTAACACCTCAGTTTGAAGGTCTTGAAAAATTATATAACGAATATAAAGATCAAGGTTTTGAAATTCTAGGATTCCCTTGTAATCAGTTTGCAAAGCAGGATTCTGGTAGTAATGAAGAGATACAGCAGTTTTGTTTATTAAATTATGGAGTTAGTTTTACTATGTTTGAAAAAATAAATGTGAACGGACCAAATGCACACCCTTTATATAAATATTTAAAGAATGAAGAAAAAGGATTTTTAGGTAAGGAAATAAAATGGAATTTTACTAAGTTTTTAATAAATACAGAAGGGGAAGTAATTAAGAGATATGCGCCAACAGTGCTTCCATTAAATATAAAAACAGATATAGAAAACTTATTAAAAAAATAAAATTGTATTTAAAAAAACGAGTCTGTAATAAATTACAGGCTCGTTTTTTAATACAATATTTTTAGTGTTTATTACAAAAGCATTGACTTTGTATCTATATGGTGCTAAGGTTATAGTATTATAACAATACAAAGTAGATTAAATGAGCATAGTCATAAAATAATAATAAACAATATAGAAAGGAAAAATGATTATGAGAAATTTAGATATAAAAAATAAGGACGGATTAACTGAAAAAGAGTTTTTGAGTAGTTATGTCCCAGGGAATTATGATAGACCCTCTAATACAGTGGATATGTTACTTTTTACGATAGATGATATACCAGTAGAGGGAAAAGATCCTGATAAAGCGCTTAAATTGCTTTTGGTAAGGAGGGGCGATCACCCATATATTGGGTGTTATGGAATTCCGGGTGGGTTCGTTAATATTGATGAAGGATTAAGTACTGCTTGTTACAGAGAATTAAAAGAAGAAACTAATATTGATAGTGTGTATTTTGAGCAGTTAAAAACTTTTGGCGATCTAGTAGATAGGGACCCAAGGATGAGGGTTATTTCGATAGCTTATTTGGCACTTGCTGATAAAACAAATATTAAGGCAGTAGCAGGTGACGATGCTACTTATGCGCAATGGTTTACGGTAAAGAAAGACCTTGTTTCATCAGATAATTCTGGAATAGAGAGAGTAGATGTTTATAATATAACACTTATTTCTGATGATGGTGAGGTTAAAATAGGTTATGTCGTTTATGAAAGATTTGTTAAGAATGGCATTATTACAATTAAAGTACCATCTTATGAGCCACTTAAGTGGAGTAATGATGAACTTGCTTTCGACCATATTGACGAAGTGTATTATGCGTTAGATAGACTTAAAAACAAGATAGAATACACTTCAATTGCTTTTTCATTACTTCCAAAATATTTTACGTTAAGAGAAGCTCAAAAAATATATGAAGCTATTCTTAATTTAGGAAAACCTTTATCAAGGGCTAATTTTAGGCGCAAGATTAAGAAGATGGTTGTAGAAACTGATAAAGAAAAAACAACTGCGGGAAGACCTGCAACCTGTTATATATTTAATGAAAATTGGGAACATAATTTTTTAGACTAATAGGTTAATTATCACCTTTGGCGCTAAATAATAAAAGAGAGGAAATGATATTTATGATAAATTTACTAATAAATAAAATATTTGATATGCAAAATGAAATAAAGGGAAATGTAGTTAATCTAAGTGACCTTCCAAAAGAAAAAACAGCTTTGATAGTTATGGATATGGTAAATGGTTTTGTCCACGCTGGAATAATGTCTTCACCAAGAGTTGAAACTATTATAGATAATGTTGTAGCTATTAATGAGCGTACATACGGATATAAAAAGGTATTTTTTTTGGAGCAACATGATGAAAATTCTACTGAGTTTAAAATCTACGGAAGACATTGCTTGAAAAATAGTACCGAGGCAGAGCTTATTTCTTCATTGAACTGTGGAGCTACACTTCATAGTAATACTACAATAATCCATAAGAATAGTACTAATGGCTTCCATGCACCAGAATTTAAAACATGGCTTCATGAAAATGAAGCGCAAATTGAAAACTATATTGTAGAAGGCTGTTCAACGGATATATGTGTTAAGCATTTTACAGAAACATTAAAAACATATTTCAATGAAAAAAATATTGATAGAAGAATTATTGTACCAATAGATTCAGTAGAAACCTTTGACACTGGAACTCATGATGGCGATTTAATGAAAGTAATATCTCTTTGGGAAATGAAATCTAATGGCATAGAGGTAGTTGATACTATATTATAGTTATTTTATTAATAGCTTAGATTATAAAATTAGTTCCTTTCGTTGCCTAAAGGAGTTAATTTTATATATAAATCAATATTGTGGAATATTGATATTGACAATGAAATAGTATATGATATAATGATAGTATCACATAGATACAAAGCATTATGGACATAAAAAGAAAAACAATAACTTTTAATTTTTTTATGAAGACTTTGTACTACTTTGGTACTAAATAGGTAAGGAGTGAAAGTATATGATGAATTATTATATGATAAAAATACTAAATGAATTGGTAAGTGATGAGAGAATAAATAGTCTATCCGGAGTTGCAAAGGATAATAACAGAAAGGTTTATATTGAAGGTAACGAGTATCAGGAATATAGCTTGGATTTAATTTTTCTTGTTGACACGGATGACTTATTTAAAAAAACTATTGCTTTTACAATAACAACAAATTCATTTAGTTCAAAAATCGAAGTAATAAAACATTGTACTACAATAAGTCAAATATTTAGTAGAAAACAAATTAAAGATGTTACTAATTATATAATAGATAAAATACTAGAATTTAAAAACAATAACCAAAACAACCAATACTTAAATTTATTAAATGCTTAGATAAAGCTAAAGATAATTAAGCTGAATAAAAATATGAAATTAAGGAGAAATATGAAAATGAGTAATGAATTCAATATTAAAGAGGAAAGAAATCTTTCAATGTTAATGGATTTCTATGAATTAACAATGTCAAATGGGTATTTTGTAAATGGGGCCACTGACACAATTGTGTATTTTGATATGTTCTATAGAAAGAACCCAGATGCAGGAGGTTTTTCAATAGCAGCAGGCCTGGAACAACTTGTAGTGTTTGTTAAGAACTTAAAATTCACGAGAGATGATGTAGATTTTTTAAGAAGCAAGGGCGTTTTATCAGAGGAGTTTTTAGAGTATTTATTAGCATTTAAATTCTCAGGAGATATATATGCAATTCCAGAGGGCACAGTAGTATTTCCAAATGAAGCAATTGTAACAATTAAGGCAAAGGTGATTGAGGCACAACTTATAGAGACTATGTTACTTTTAACAATCAATCATCAAAGCTTAATAGCTACAAAAGCTAGCAGAATAGTGAGAGCTGCAAAGGGAAGACCAATACTTGAGCTTGGAGCAAGAAGAACCCATGGCGCTGATGCAGCTATAATGGGGGCAAGAGCAGCGTATATAGGTGGAGTAAGTGGAACAGCTACAACTATTGCAGATCAAATGTACGGGATTCCTGCTACTGGGACAATGGCACATTCATGGATACAATTCTTTGGAGATGAATATAAAGCTTTTGAAACATACGCCAAAACTTACCCAGATACATGTACATTACTTGTTGATACATATAATGTTATAACAAGTGGTATACCAAATGCGATTAAGGTTTCCAAAGATGTTTTAGAGCCAATTGGAAAAAGGTTAAAAGCAATTAGACTTGATAGTGGAGATCTTGCTTATCTTTCAAAAAAAGTGAGAATTATGTTAGATGCAGCAGGGCTTACAGATTGCAAAATAGTAGCATCTAATAGCTTAGATGAGTTTATTATAACTGAATTATTAAATCAAAATGCTAAAATAGACATATTCGGTGTTGGTGAAAGATTAGTAACTGCCAAATCAGAACCAGTATTCGGTGGTGTTTATAAATTAGTGGCAGTTGAAGAAGAGAGAGAAGTTGTCCCAAGAATTAAATTAAGCGAAAGTGAAGAAAAAATTATTAATCCAGGATATAAAATGTGTTGGAGATTATATGATAAAAACACTCACAAGGCAATTGCGGATGTTATTACATTGGCAGGTGACGTTATAAATGAAGCGGCCCCATATACAATCTTTGATCCAGTTCTTACTTGGAAGAAGAAAAAAGTTACCAATTTCTACGCAAAAAAGCTTCAAGTACCAATATTTCTTAACGGAGAGTGTGTATATGGATTACCAACTATAGAAGAAATTAGAGATTACTGCAAAGATCAAGTAGACAGCATATGGGATGAAGTTAAGAGATTTTCTAATCCTCACAAGTATTTTGTTGATTTATCTCATGAACTTTGGTTAGTTAAGCAGGAATTAATTCGAAAATATAGAAACCTAGAAGAAAAAAATGAAAAATAACCTAATGTGTTGATATTAGTTATATAATATAGTAAATACTGTGTTTGAGAAGAAAGGTAACTTGGAAATATAAGTTAAATTAGATTTAATTAGGGAGGGATAATATTATGAAAACAAGGGAAATACATAAAGTAGTAACAGGAACAACGCAGTATGATGGAGCTGGAGTAAAACTTGTTAGGGTGATTAGTTTACCTGATGTAAAAGAATTTGATCCATTTTTGATGCTGGATGCCTTTGATTCAATAGATCCAGATGATTATACCAAAGGTTTTCCATGGCACCCACATAGGGGGATAGAGACAGTTACTTACCTTATAAGTGGAGATATTGAGCACACGGATAGCTTAGGTAATAATGGAAGTATATTAGATGGTTGTTGTCAATGGATGACAGCAGGTGGTGGAATCCTTCATCAGGAAATGCCAAAAACATCAAATAGAATGCTTGGCGTTCAACTTTGGCTTAATCTACCGCAAAAGGATAAAATGACAAGTCCAAAGTATCGAGATATTAGAGCAGACATGGTAACTAAAATTGATGAAGATGATAACATCATTAGAGTTATTTCAGGGAATTATAAAGGTAATCCAGGAGCCGTGCAAGGTGAACATGTGAAAATGTTATTCTTAGATGTTGAAATCAAAGCCGGTGCACGATGGGAATTAGAAACTATGACTGACACAACGCTGTTTATATATATAGTGGAAGGCGAAGGCTGTTTTGACGATTCTAATGATAAATTGGTTCCAAGTAGGAGTGCAGTACTTTTTAATGATGGTGAGAAATTAGTAGCTAGAGCAACAGAAAAAGGCCTTCGTTTTCTGTTGTTTTCGGGGGCTAAATTGAATGAGTCAATTGCATGGGGTGGACCTATTGTAATGAACACCCAAGAAGAACTTAAGAGGGCATTTAAAGATATTGAGGATGGAACATTCGTGAAGTAGCAAACCAAAGCTTAGGAGCAAGCAATAATTACAAATTATTGTTTGCTCCTTTTTCCTAATTGCTCGTTATTCTTCTTGCTGTATTATAATCAGGCATATATTTTAAATCTATAATTTTAATCGATGACCCAGTTTTAGGAGAGTGTATGAATTTACCACTTCCGACATAAATGCCTACATGATATACAGGATTACCAAAAAAAACTAAATCTCCTTTCTGAAGGGTAGATTTACTAACTACACTGCCTTTTGATGTTTGAGATGATGCAATGCGTGGCAAATTTACTTTGAAATTATTATAAACATGCATAGTAAAACCAGAGCAATCAAAGCCAGCAGTGGTAGTTCCACCATATTTATATGGGATGCCGATAAATGTTTCTGCATAGTCTACGATATTAGTCCCTGTAAGCTTGTTTTTACTTGCTGCTAATTGAGTAATTTCTGTTGTGTATACAAGTGCTTCAGCTTGTGCAGGCTTACTAGTAATACTTATTGAACCTGCAAGCAATAAAGCAAGAGCAAATGTTGTAATATTTTTAACTTTCTTCATTATGGCCTCCTCTGTAAACGTAATCTATTACTATATTCTACATAAATATAGGAAATCCTTTTAAAAAACAGAAACTTTTTTTAATTATACTAATTAAGGGTATAATGAATAATATTGTTTGAATGTGATATAATATAAGTGAATACATTGAAAGAAACATTTTGTATCAATTAAATGAAAAGTATTAACATTTTATAGTGACAAGCGTGTAATTTATATGTATGGGAGTGGAATTTATGACAAAAACAATTATAAGAATACAAAGTATAGAACTTACGGGGTTTAAGAATATTCAGGAGGGAATTATCGATTTGTCAGGTTATAGACAAAAAAAATATTATAGTGGTAAATCGGATATAATTGGAATTTATGGACAAAATGGTTCAGGAAAAACGACTATAGTAGAAGCTTTTAAATTATTTAAAACAATAGCAAGTGGTGAAAAACTACCAGAAGATATTAAAAATTACATACATGAATTAGAAGATGCGGCAACATTAAAATTTGTTTTCTATATTGAACTAAAAGATCAAAAGTTATTAGTATATTATCAGTTGTCACTAAGGCGAAAAGAAGGGCTTGCAGAATTATATAATGAGAAGTTAAGCTATTCTCAAATAAACGAGGATAACAAAAAAAGAAAAATTGATATAATCGAATATCTTATAGATTTAAAGGATACATATATATTGCCAAAAGCTCGTTATAACGAGTTAATAAGAAATAATAAAGAAAATGAATTTAATCTTGAAGTGAGTAAAAGATTATCGATAAAGGAAAAAACATCCTTTATTTTTAACGATAGTTTAGAAGAAATTTTTAAAAGTAATTCTATGAGCGATGATTATTTTAATGTTATTAATGTTATTAAACATTTTGCTAGAGTAAATTTATTTGTAATAACCAATGAACATTCAGCTACTATAAGCCTTAATTATATGCCATTAAGTTTTAGAATGGAGGATGAGGCCTGCGTAACTAGTGGAGATATCGCAATTAATTTACTCGGAACATCAAATATAGATAAAAAAAGGTTTGATATAGCGACAAGAATTATAAAACAGTTGAATATAGTGTTAAGCACTATTATTCCTAATTTACAGTTAGAGATTAATAATTTAGGAAACGAGTTATCTAAAAATGGAAAAGAGGTAGTAAGAATACAATTACTTTCAATTAAAAAAGATATAAAGATTCCTCTTAAATATGAATCTGAAGGTATTAAAAAGATAATTTCTATTTTAAGTACTTTAATTTCCATGTTTAATAATCCATCAATTTGTCTAATAGTTGATGAACTTGATGCTGGTATATTTGAGTATTTGTTAGGGGAATTATTAAAGATAATTGAGCAAGAAGGAAAAGGCCAATTTATATTTACGTCACATAACCTAAGGCCACTCGAAATGTTAGAAAAAGAATCATTGGTATTTAGTACCTCGAATCCTCAAAATAGATTTATAAGAATAACGAATATAAAAAGTAATAATAATCTACGAAATGTATATTTACGTGGGGTTGATTTGGGGGGACTTAACGAGTGTATATACGAAGAAACTAATAGTTTTGAGATTGCACACGCATTTAGAAAAGCTGGTGATATTCTTTATGAAGAGTAAAAAAATTGTATTATTTATAGTTGAGGGAGTAACTGATAGAAATTCATTTGCATTGATTTTATCTAAAATAATTGAAAAAGATAAAATTGTTAGGTTTAAAGTTATTCACGGTGATGTAACAGCGCAAAATGGAGTTAATGCAAGTAATATTTACACTAAAATTACAGATTATATAAAGGAGTTTATATCTAGTGATATATACAAGAAAAGTGATATTTCAAATGTAATTCATTTAGTAGATACTGACGGTGCATTTATAAATGATGAACAAGTATTGCAAAAGGACATTAATAGTATTAAACCGAGTGATAGTATTGAGTATAACACTCAAAATATATATGCAAAAAATACCGATAATATAAAAAAACGTAATAAACAAAAATCACAAATTCTAAGTAAGCTCGCAACTACGAATATGGTATATGCAAACTTAAGTTACCGGGTATATTTCTTTTCTTCTAATTTAGAACATGTAATTCATAACATACAAGGCGTTAACGCGGATGATAAACGGAGGTTTGCTGAAAAATTTGAAGACAAATTTATAACAAGTCCTATTAGTTTTATTGAATTTATGAATAATCCAGAATTTGCTATTAATGCTGAGTATAAAGATACCTGGGAGTTTATAAAAAAAGATACAAATTCTCTAAAACGATTTACTAATTTTAATTTATATCTTAACGACATTTCAGAAGGAAAGTCTCCCATTTCTATAAGTGGGAATAACTTACCTTAGCAAAAATAAAACTTCAATGGGGTTTTAAATTTCCTTCTGAAGTCGTTAATGCAGCTCCACAGGAGATGATTAACACAATCAAAAATGAATAAATTACAAAAATAAAGTAGACTACCAGAAGGTTGTCTACTTTGTTTTTGTAATCTTAATTTTATTTCTCATTTTGAAGGATACTGTGGTGTCTGCTATACAAGAAGTAAATTACTATTCCAATTAATAACCAAATTATAAATCTAATCCATGTTACTAGTGGTAAGGCTGACATTAAATAAACACAAGCAAGTGCAGAAATGATAGGTAGAACTGGTACCCATGGACATCTAAACTTTCTTTCAATATTTGGCATAGTCTTTCTAAGTACTATAACTCCAATAGATACTAAAACGAATGCAAATAATGTACCTATATTACATAGTTTTATAATTTCATCTAATGGTAAAAATCCAGCCATTACCCCAGCAATACTACCTGTTATTATTGTGCAAAGAGTGGGGGTTTTGTGAATAGGGTGTACCTTTGAAAAAACCTTTGGAAGTAACCCATCTCTTGACATAACCATAAATACTCTAATTTGTCCATAAAGCATTACAAGTAGTGTTGAAATCATACCGATAACTGCTCCAGTCCCAACTAGTGCGGCTCCCCAATTGATACCAAATCTTGCAAGAGCGCCTGGAACAGCATTATTCTCAATTATTTCTTTATATGGAACCATACCAGTTATAACAAGTGCAACTGCAACGTAAAGTATAATTACTACTCCTAGGCAAATTGCAAGTCCGCGAGGTACATCCCTTTTGGGGTTTATAGTTTCTTCGGCAGCAGTTGAAACTGCGTCAAAACCAATATATGCAAAGAATATAATTGAAGCACCAGCCATAACACCACTCCATCCAAATGGAGCAAATGGTTTATAGTTAGCTACATTAATATGGAATACTCCAAGTATTACAAACAAAATAATTACACCAACTTTTACCAAAACAATTTTATTGTTCAATTTAGCACTTTCTTTTATGCCTATAAATAATATCCAAGTTACAAACATAGTTATAAGAACAGCGGGTAAGTCAATAATTCCACCGGCCGAGGGAGTTCTAATTATTGCAGTAGGCAAATTTAGCCCTGCGGAACTTAATAAACCTACAAAGGTTCCTGACCATCCAGATGCAACTGCAGCGGAAGAAACCAAATACTCAAGCATTAAGTCCCATCCTATAATCCAGGCTACTAATTCGCCAAAGGCAACATAAGAATATGCATATGTACTGCCCGCAACTGGAAACATTGTAGCAAGTTCAGAATAAGTAAGAGCGCAAAGTGCACTTATTACTGCGGCTACTATAAATGATAAAACAACTGCAGGTCCTGCTAAATGTGCCCCAACACCAGTTGAAACAAAGATTCCTGTACCAACAACTGCACCTATTCCAAGTGCTGCAAGGTCTTTTGATGTAAGATTCTTTTTTAAAGCTGATTTTTCGGCAGAATGTAACATTTGTTCTAAGGTTTTCTTTTTCCAAATATCCATAAATTTTTTCACTCCTCTAATTAAATTTTAATTTTACTTTAATAATTTTATTCACATAAAAATTAAAGTTTTATGTATTAATATTGTTCGTTCCTTATTTAAATTATTTGTATTTAGAACTATAAAAAGAAATGAATGTAACACTAAATTATGAATAAAAAATATTAATAAGATTCATTATATAGAAAATTTAGAAAGTTATAAAGCGCTAAACATAGCTTGTTAAGCTAATTGGTTTGATTAGATATATAATACTATAACATCATGACATTTTCTAAGTTTTAATATGCAGTTACAATATTGACAAGATGATTTAATTTTATTTGGATAAGAAGTAAAATAGTAGTAAAAATTATTAATATACTAACAATATAAAGAGAACATTATAAAAATATAGACAATTTGGTATATTTTTATTATAATAGACTTAATTTGTAAAAAAATAGTATCGGTAGTTTCTTAGCTTAAATTTATGATTAAAGGAGATATGAATATGATAAATAAGACTATTGATCTGTGGGGTAAATTTCCATATGAAAATAAAGGAAATGATGATTTTAGACCAACTTTAGATACATATTTACTTAAAGGAGATAAATTAAGGGGAGCTGTTTTAATATGCCCAGGAGGGGCATATGCTTATACATCATTAAGAGAAGCTGAACCAATAGCTATTAAATTTAACGCTGCTGGCTTTCATGCATTTGTCTTATATTATAGCGTTGCTCCAAACAAGTATCCACAAGCATTGCTAGATTTATCAAGGGCAATGTGTATACTTCGTGAAAATTCTAAAGAGTGGAAAATTGATGTTAATAAAATTGCGGTGTGTGGCTTTTCGGCAGGTGGTCATGTAGCTGCAAGTCTTGGAGTTTATTGGGATGAGCCTTATTTAAAAGGGGTACCTGGAATTGAGGTAAGTAAAAACAATCCAAATGCTCAAATTTTATGTTATCCTGTCATAACATCAGGAATATTTGCTCATGAAAACTCACTTTGCAATTTGATAGGAGATAATGCTAACGAGTCATTAAAGGAGAAGATGTCATTAGAACATAATGTCTCTGAGAAAACACCACCTACATTTTTATGGCATACATTTGAAGATAATTCTGTACCGGTTGAAAATACATTGTTGTTTGCACAAGCATTAAGAAACAAAAAAATACCTTTTGAATTACACATATACCCAGAAGGACCACATGGGTTATCACTTGCTAATGAAGAAACTCGGGAAGAGGGAAAAGGGGTTTATCCGAATGTTGCTACTTGGATGGATTTGTGTATTACGTGGTTAACTAATCTATTCTCAAAGAAATAGAATAAAAATTTATAAGAACATATTTTTAGCCTAAACAGCCATTTTCAAAGCGTTCCCGGAAACTAGTCATAGATTGTTCATAATATTGACACTTAAATGCAATAATTATTTGTTATATTATTAATAGATACAGAGGAGCTACATAATGAATCCTCAAAATAACATAATTAACATATCACTAAAGATTAAGTATTAAATGCAATTAATTATATAGCCTTTAAGGGCGGAATGGAGACAAATTATTATGGAACATAATGTAAAAAAAGCATCAAAAAAATCTGCTATTTCAATCACTTTATTTATATCTGCTATAGTTGTAGCAATCTTAGGGGTCGTACTCTTGGTTGTTAATATCTATTTGTATAGAACAAGTGTAAATCAAGCTGTAGCTCAAGGTTATGCAGTTGCTACTGTAAGAAAGGCATATGTGCCATCACAATTGATACCAGGAATATTCCAACCGATTGCTTTGTATGGTGGAGTTGCATTAATTCTATTAGCTGTGGGTAAAATCAGTGATAAAGTTTCAAAATGTTTAGCAGTTTTAACTGAAAAAGAGATTTGCGATGATGTTACTTATGAAAATTGTGAAGATCAAGTAGATCAAGATGTTGTTAATGAAGAAAATATAGAAACAACTAATCCCGAAGAAATATTAGACGAAACTCAAAAAAATATAGACTAAAAATAAATAAGGTCTTGTCTTAGCAATTAGCTAGGGCGAGACCTTTTTTATGGTTAATTTGAAAATTCATAAATTATTTTATATCTATAACTGCGTTTTTATCTACGATATTCCACCAAGTCTTTCCTGGATTTAAAGGCAAAATATTACCTTTTTCATCTGTTAGTAGTGTTTTTGAAGTTGTTGTTTTTTTAGTCCAAAACATTTTAACATATTTACCATTGCTGATAACATAACCAGTCCCTGCGCCCACAAGTTTAATGTCTAAATGACTTCCATCTGATTGAGTTTTAATTGTGGTTATTTGGACAACTACATTTTTAACGCTTAAGGGAAGTTTATTTTCTTTATCAGTAGAAGATTTTCCATCCATGCTTTTTAGGTAAAGTCCATTTTTATAGGTGTATCTAGTGTTGTAATATTTATTTAAAGTTAAAAATATATCGGATGCTTTATTTAGTTTAGTATTATCCCAATAGCTTTTATTAAAATTTAATGTAACGCTAGGTGAGTACACAAATTTTTTAATTTTGATAAGCTCTCTTAATTTATCTGTGGAGGTATAAAGGTTATGAGGAGCTTTTCTTATCGAATCCCTCCAATATGTAGAGGCATTCGTCATTTCGTTCATGCTCATTAATTTTTCTCCATTTATTTTAAGAAGAGCTTCTTCGCTTCCACCACAATGAGCAAAAGGCAAATTATATTCCTTTGAAATATCTAAGAAATAAGCCCGAGCGCTTCTAATTGGTCCAATCTTTTTTGGACTCTCCTTTTGAAACAATGCAATAAACCTAGGAATTCCACCCTCTGCCATGGTTTCATAAACTATGTCCGCATCATTTAATCCAGATTGAGGTCTTGCATCTAAAGAGTTCTCGACTATTGCAAGTACAGCAATATTAGAGAATACTTCCTTTGTTACCTCTTCACCAGTATAGGGTGAGATGTATTTTTGAGAGGTTTTTACAGTGGGGTTTGGTTTGGGTTGTATTGTAGTATCAACTTTTTTGCCACACCCCTCGGACAAAAAAAACATTGAAACAAGTATACATAATAGTAGTTTAGATTTATTTTTCAAAATAAATATAACCTCCCTTAGTTTTAAGTATTATAATATTTGACCATAATAAATCTTTCTACAAGTCATAGATAATTACCTTTATATTTAATAATTTTTTTTAGCGAAATATCTATTATAATATAAAAACTTATACTATAATAGATATTAATAAAGAATAAGTATTAAAGGCTATAAAAATAATATGTTGAGAGGTGACTTTTATGTATGATGTAATTATTATAGGAGCAGGAGTAGTTGGAGCAGCTATTGCAAGGGAACTTTCAAGGTATGATTTAAAAATATGTATTTTAGAAAAAGAAGATGATGTTGCAACCAAAGCTTCAAAAGCAAATAGTGGGATAGTTCATGGCGGATATGCAGCAAAGTACGGTACATTAAAAGGACAATTATGTGGAAAAGGGAATAAAATGTATAAAGCACTTGAGAAAGAATTAAATTTTGGATATCGGAAAACAGGAGCTTTGGTAATTGGATTTAATGAGAGTGATGAGAAAAGAATTATTGAGCTATATGAGAACGGTCTAAAACTTGGATGCGATGATTTAGAGATTATAAAAGGTGAGAAGTTAAAAGAGATAGAGCCATACTTAAATAGTGAAGTAAAGGTAGCACTTTATGCTAAAAGTGTAGGGGTTACCTCACCTTATGAATTTACAATTGCATTAGTTGAAAATGCAATAACTAATGGGGCAGAACTTAAGCTAGAGAATGAAGTAATGAGTATAGAAAAATTGGAAGAAAAATTTATGGTTCATACTAATAAGGAAGATATAGAATCAAGATACATTATAAATGCTGCAGGACTTCATAGTGATAAAATATCTAGTATGGTAGGAATCGATGATTTTAAAATAGTACCAAAGAGAGGTCAATATATTCTAATGGGAAAAGATCAAGGACATCTTGTAAATACTGTTATTTTTCAAGTGCCTACAGATAAGGGGAAAGGAATACTTGTAACTACAACATATCATGGTAATTTTATGATTGGACCTAATGCGGAAGAAGTTGATAATACGGAAGATGTATCAACTAATGAGAATAGTTTAAAGGATGTAATTACTGCCGCTAGAATGTCCATACCTGATTTTAATATTCAAAAGGCATTAACTACTTTTTCAGGTATAAGAGCTACTAGTAGTACAGGGGATTTTATCATTGAGGAAAGTAGAGTTAAAAGATTCATAAATGTTGCTGGGATAGATTCGCCAGGGCTTACATCATCACCTGCAATTGCGAAGATGGTTGTAGATATAATTAATAATTTAGAAGAAAATCTTAGACTAAAAAGTAGTTTTAATCCAAATAGAAATGGAATAGTAATAAAGAAAGATAAGAATTTTGATGGAAAAGTTGATGATGAAAATAAAGAAAAGAATATAATATGCAGATGCGAGCAGGTTACAGAGTCAGAAATTATTGATGCTATTCACAGAAATATACCAATTAATTCTACAGATGCTATAAAAAGACGTACAAGGGCAGGAATGGGAACTTGTCAGGGGAATTTTTGTCAAAGAAGAGTTAAGGCAATAATAGCAAGAGAACTTAATATTTCAGAGGATAAGGTTACTGTAAGGGGAAATAGTAAGTCTAAACCACCAGTTAAGGCAGAAATAAATTTAATTAGGAAGGCTAAATATTAAGATAATAAATTTAAGTTAGAATGAAAAAAGAGCAAAGATCATTTTATGAACTTTGCTCCAATGTTTGAGATGAATAATTAACTTAAGCTAGTTTTATTTATAACTAGTTTTGATAAACGTTTTATAGGTAAAATAGCAATAATTATACAGGTTATTATTGCTTCGAGACCCATGTATGAGCCGTTATATAAAAGGGAGTATAAATAAACTGAGGTTCCCTTTGGGGCAGAGGTAGCGAAAAATACCACGCCGGATATAAAATGGCATGCAAATCTTGCTAGCATTGCACAGATTGCACCAATAAGTATTCCGGTAATTTTAAAGGTTCTAAAGTATCCGACTATTCCAATGGCCATAAAAGGAAGAGGATAATCAAATAATACTTGGACTGGGTGAACTGCAAAAGGAGATAATATGAAATTTATTATTCCAAATAAAAATCCTGTTAGAAAACCAACTTCAGGGCCATAAAATAATGCTATTAGTACTATTGGGACCATACTTCCAGCAGTTACGCTACCACCTTGTGGCAATTTCATTATTGTGATAAATTGTAATGAAGTAGCTAATGCGATAGATACACCAACTAAAGTTATCATTTGCGTAGTAAACTTAATTTTTCTAACTTTTAAAACAACATAAATTAATATTAAAACTCCGAGTAGTGCAAAAAGAGCAATGGGGCTTTTGGTAATTTCAGCGATTCTTTCATTTAAAGACATTTATATAACCTCCATGTATTGTGCTACAGAAGTATTATGGTAAAAACAAAAAAACTATATTCACAAAAGGAATATAGTTAATGTATTCATACATCATTACCGCTTTCCTCCGCTGGTATTATCCAGATCAGGTATAAGGGTCAATGAATTAAATATTCATATCTCAGCCATAAGGCACCCCTAGCACATATATTATTATTATTTAATTATATAGCAGTATATTACAATTTACAAGTAATTTTAAGTATTTAGTATAAGGGCCGCCTATGTAAGTAAACAAAAGGTAAGTTTGCAATTTAATACACAGAGTGTTATTGTATAAGTGTTCTAGGTAAATTCTAAAATTAGGATAGGTTTTGTTTTGTTAAAAATTAAACAATAAATTATAATTACAAAAATATCGTTCTGAAGGTATGAGGGTTCGTCCCGAATGAGAAGGCGAGAGAATAGTTGTAATATTGTTAAGGAACACACTTTTAATGGTGTGTCTTTAATTATAAGAAACTATCCTTATGCCTTTAGAGGTATAGGGATAGTTTAATTTATTAAAGAAAGGATTTAATTAATGGAAACAAGAATTGCATTAATTGGAATTATAGTTGAAAACACAGATGCAGCTCCAAAGATTAACTCTATACTTCACGAATATGGTGAGTATATTGTAGGTAGAATGGGGATTCCATATCATAAACGTAATATCTCAGTAATAAGTGTTGTTATTGACGCACCAAATGATGTTATCAGTGCTCTATCAGGTAAGCTAGGAATGATACCGGGTGTAAACACTAAAACAATTTATTCCAAAGTTACACCGCAAGCAGAGTAAATAATAAATTATTTATATAAAAAGGAGATTATGTTATGTATGATTCTATGTCAAAAAATGCAACAGAATTTATTGATGATGATGAAATTTTATCTACCGTTGCATACGCTAAGGAAAACAAGAGTAATCGTGAATTAATTGATAGTCTAATAAAACGTGCAAGTGAAGGCAAGGGGTTAACACACAGGGAAGCTGCTGTTCTACTTGAATGTGATTTGAAAGATGAAGAAGAAAAAATGTTCAAACTTGCAAAGGAACTTAAGCAAAAACTTTATGGTAATCGTATTGTTATATTTGCTCCTTTATATTTATCAAATCATTGTATAAACGGATGTGTGTATTGTCCTTATCATTCTAAAAATAAAACAATACATCGTAAAAAACTTTCACAAGAAGAAATAGTTAAAGAGGTTGTTGCGCTTCAGGATATGGGACACAAGAGATTGGCTTTAGAAGCAGGAGAAGATCCTATTAATAACCCAATTGAATATATTTTGGAGAGTATCAAGACAATCTATAGTATTAAACATAAAAATGGGGATATTAGACGTGTAAATGTTAATATTGCGGCTACTACTGTAGAGGAATATAAGATGCTCAAAGAAGCTGGAATTGGTACTTATATACTTTTCCAGGAAACTTATAATAAGAAAAGTTATGAAGAGCTCCACCCAACGGGACCAAAACATAACTATGCATATCATACTGAGGCGATGGATCGTGCGATGGAAGGCGGTATTGATGACGTTGGAATTGGTGTCCTGTTTGGTTTAAATATGTATCGTTATGACTTTGTAGGTTTGCTTATGCATGCAGAGCATTTAGAAGCAGCTAAGGGTGTAGGACCACATACTATAAGTGTTCCAAGAATTTGTCCTGCTGATGATATTGATCCAAATGCATTTTCAAATTCAATATCAGATGAGATGTTTGAAAAAATTGTAGCTGTTATTCGTATTGCTGTACCATATACAGGCATGATTGTTTCAACTCGTGAATCAAAATCAACTCGCGAGCGTGTGCTAGAACTCGGTATATCTCAGGTAAGTGGAGGATCATGTACAAGTGTCGGGGGATATTCTGAGCCAGAAGCAGAAGATGATAATTCAAAGCAATTTGAAGTAACAGACACTAGAAAATTAGATGAAATAGTAAATTGGCTTTTAGAACTTGGTTATATTCCAAGCTTTTGCACTGCCTGTTATAGAGAGGGACGTACAGGAGATAGATTTATGAAACTTGTAAAGGTAGGTCAGATTGGAAACTGCTGTCAGCCAAATGCATTAATGACACTTAAAGAATATTTGGAGGATTATGCATCCGAGGATACTAAGAAAAAGGGTGAGATCTTAATTCAAAATGAGATTCCAAATATAAAAAGTGAAAAAGTTCGAGAAATTGCAACGGAGTATTTAAAAGAGCTTAAAGATGGAAAAAGAGATTTCCGTTTCTAAAATTACAAAAGAGGTAGAGCAGAATTTGCTACACCTCTTTTTACATTTTTCATATATTAAAATAATTGGATTATATACTTGACATATTCAAGATATAGTAATAATATAATAATATAAAGTATATAATAATTATTACTAATAGATAATATAATCGATAAAAGATATCGATAAAAGAAATCGGGGGAATTTAAATGAATTTAAAAGAAGTTTATGAAGGTAGAAGAGCTATTAATTTTTTTGACACTAATAAAGGTGTGGAGGATGGATTACTTAAAGATATAATTAACCTTGCGGTACTCGCACCATCAGCATTTAATCTTCAACCTTGGGAGATTATAGCAGTAAAATCTAAAGAGGGTAAAGAAAGATTGCATAAATTTGCAGCTCAACCTAAGATATTAGAAGCTCCAGTTACTTTAATTATAGTAGGTAACAAAACAGGATATGAAGCATCAAACCCTACTTGGAATGATATGTTAAAGTTAATGGGTGGAGATAAAGAAAAATTAGCAGGTACACAAGGAATGGCAGCTGGTTTATATGGTACATCAAACGAAAATAAATTAAAGTTTGCTGAAAGTAATGCAGGATTACTCGCAATGTCTATAATGTATGCAGCCAAGAGTCTTGGAGTTGATTCTCATGCAATGAGCGGAATGGACTTTGAAGGTGTACGAAAAGAATTTGAACTTGATGAGAATAAGACTGTAGTTATGCTGATTTCACTTGGTCACTTAGATGAGAGTAATACACTTTACCCAAGAGCATATAGAAGAGGGTACGATGAGATAGTTAAAGAAGTTTAAATTATAATTTAATAGATTATAATAACAAAAGCGGCGCCATAGATTATGGGCCGCTTTTGTTATTATTCTAAATACACCAGATTATATGGAGTTTCTTGGTAAACATAATAGTTTAACCAATTTGAAAAGAGTAAACTTGAATGGCCTCTCCATTTTACAATAGGTGTTTTAGTTGGATCATCTTGTGGATAATAATTTTTTGGGACATCTATATTTAAACCATTTGCGATATCTCTATCATATTCTTTTTTGAGCGTTAGTGGATCATACTCTGAATGTCCTGTTATAAAAATCTGACGTCCTTTTTTCGCTGATACAATGTAAATTCCTGATTCCTCTGATTCTGATATAATTTTAAGTTCATCTACTTTATCAATATCAACTTTTCTTATTTCAGAATGCCTTGAATGTGGAACATAAAACTCATCGTCAAATCCAGTCAAAAGCCTGACATTATTATGTGTTGCAGTATGTTTAAATACTCCAAACAGTTTTTTGCAAAGTTTATGTTTTTGAACTCCATAATGATAATAAAGCCCAGCTTGGGCACCCCAACAAATATGCAAGGTGGAGAATACATTGCGCACGCTCCAGTCCATGATTTTTTTTAGCTCATCCCAGTAATCTACTTCTTCAAAAGGAACATTTTCAATAGGTGCTCCTGTTATTATCATTCCATCAAATTTAGAATCTTTTATTTCATCAAAAGTATTGTAAAATTTAATTAAATGTTCAGGTGATATATTTTTGCTGTCATGACTTTCGGGGTGAAGAAGTACTATATCAATCTGAAGTGGTGAGTTACCAAGAAGTCTTAGAAGTTGCGTTTCTGTATCAATTTTTGTAGGCATTAGGTTTAAAATTATAATTTTTAATGGCCTAATATCCTGATGGAATGCGCAGTCTTCTGTAATAGTAAAAACATTCTCTTTATTTAGAGTCTTATATGCTGGAAGATTGTCAGGTATTTTTATTGGCATCTAAATCCTCCTTAGGGTAATGCATCTTGCGTATTATAATATGTCAGATGCATAAGTTATTTTTGTGACTATTTAACTGCTTTTTCTAGGGCTTGGTTTAAATCGTATATAATGTCATCGATACCTTCTACACCAATTGAAAGTCTTATCAAATCTGTAGTAACTCCAGCAGCCTTTTGTTCTTCCTCATTGAGCTCTGCGTGAGTTGTGCTTGAAGGGTGAATTACAAGTGATTTTGCATCAGCAACATTTGCAAGTAGTGAGAATAATTCGACACTGTTAATAAATTTCTTTCCTGCCTCAAGTCCACCTTTTATTCCAAAAGTAAATATTGAACCTGCGCCTTTTGGTAGATATTTTTTAGATAAATCTTTGTATTTACTTGCTTCGAGCTCTGGGTAATTTATCCATGAAACACTTGGATGGTTACTTAAGAATTCAACTACGGCTCTAGCGTTTGAAACGTGCCTCTCAACTCTTAAAGACAATGATTCGAGTCCCTGAAGAAATAAAAATGCACTTTGAGGACTAAGGGTAGCACCAGTATTTCGTAGAAGCTGAACTCTAGCTTTTAAAGCAAATGCTGGTGCACCGAGGTCTGCATATACGAGTCCATTGTAGCTTTTATCAGGCGTTGTAAAATCAGGAAACTTACCGCTTGCCCTCCAATCGAACTTACCACCATCAACTATAATTCCACCAATAGTAGTTCCATGTCCACCAATAAACTTTGTTGCGGAGTGGATAACTACATCAGCACCAAATTCAATTGGACGGCATAGGAAAGGAGTTGCAAATGTACTGTCAATAATAAGTGGTATTTTATTTTCGTGTGCAATTTTTGCTACTGCTTCTATATCTAAAATATTTATTTTTGGATTCCCTATTGTTTCACCGTAAAGTGCTTTTGTCTTGTTTGTTATTGCTTTTCTAAAGTTTTCAGGATCATCTGGGTCAACAAATATTACGTTAATTCCAAGTTTCCTAAGTGTAACATTAAATAATTCATAAGTACCACCATAGAGTGTACTTGCAGTTACGATTTCATCACCGAAGCTAGCTACATTAAGTATTGCATAGAATATTGCAGCTAGTCCAGAAGCTGTAGCAAGTCCAGCAACGCCGCCTTCAAGAGCAGCTACCCTCTTCTCAAAAACATCAGTAGTCGGGTTCATTATCCTTGCATATACATTTCCGGGCTCTTTTAATTGAAATAAATTTGCTGCATGATCTGCATTTTTAAAGACAAAAGATGATGTTTGATAAATTGGAACTGCTCTTGAACCAGTAGTAGGGTCTGGAACTTGTCCTGCATGTACCTGTAATGTTTCGAAACTTAATTTTCTCTCACTCATATTAATTCTCCTCTTTAATATTATTTTTTAATTTATTAAAATATATTGTAAATATATATTTGTTTTTTATACGTAAAGGTTTATAAAAAAAAAGCAACTCTCCTGTAAGGAAAGCAGCATGATTAACTTTAATAAACAATAAAATTGTATAATAAAATTTGCTATCTTCCTTATCTTTCAGATTTTACAATCTGATGGAATTGACACCATTGCATTTCGCTATAAATGCTGGTTGTCGGGTATCATCGGGCCAGTCCCTCTACCTCTCTTGATAAGTTGTTAGTGATTAGTATATGGTTCATAAAAGTAAATGTCAATCATTTTTTTGCTTTAATCTCAATTGATTCACTTTATTTGCAAACATCAATAAATTCAGCATGAGTTAAATCTTGCATATCTGACGGTCTTATTTTAAGGGCTGTAAATGCTGAACCAGCTGCTGGGTAAACATACTCATAGTCTTTTAGTGACACATCTATGTATACTCCTATAGGACTTGCGAGTCCGAATGGACATACTCAACCTACAGGATGACCTGTTATTTGTGAAACTTCATCGTGGTCTAGCATTTTGGCCTTGGTTTTGAAAAAATCTTTATATTTTCTATTATCTATTCGCGCGTCACCTTTAGTAACAATTAAAATATCTCTGTCTTTAAGACGAAAGGATAATGTTTTTGCAATAAACTTTGGTTCAATTCCTAAAGTTTTAGCTGCAAGGTCAACTGTAGCACCGCATTCTTCAAGTTTAAATACTGGATCTACAAGCCCATGTTCAGTGAAAAATTTTTTTACACTTTCAACGCTCAAGTTATTGCCTTCTCTCAATGATTATTTTAGTAAATTAAAACATAATTATGTTTTGATAAAGAAATACCCTCTTCTATAGAAAGAAGAGGGTTAATTTATATTTTAAATATAGCCATCTTATCTTTCAAGAATAAATTTGCTGAAATTGGCACAGTATTCTAAAAGAACCCGCTGCCGAGGCTTCATTGGGTCAGTCCCTCTACCTCTCTTGATAAGTGTTTTCGTATTAAGTTGTTAAAGATATGATAAAGCTTTTATTGAATATTGTCAATAGTCTAAAAACAATTTTACAGACTAATATACAAATGTAATATTATAACAAATAAGTACTCCTCACGGTAACAAAAGAATGGAAATGGAATAATATAAAGTATAAATATTATTTTGGAGGTACTTATGTACGATTATCGTTGTAAAAATTGTGAAAATCTTGGACAATGTATGCCCATGATGAATATGCCCATGATGAATATGCCCATGATGAATATGCCTATGATGAATATGCCTATGATGAATATGCCTATGATGGATATGAAAATGGATGATATGCCTATGGAGGATATGCCAATGGAAAATATGCCTATGGGTAATATGCCAATGGAAAATATGCCTATGGGTAATATGCCTATGGGTAATATGCCTATGGGGAATATGCCTATGATGAATATGCCCATGATGAATATGCCTATGATGAACATGCCAATGATGAATATGCCTATGTGTGAGGAAGATGATGAAGAGTTAAAAAGCATGTACCCTAAGGTTTACCATAGGATGCATCCGATGGTAAAGCATCATTGCGATATGATGGTTGCAAGACATGGAAAGATGTATTGCCCTAGCAAGGAGGAAATGGATCATGTCTGTAAAGAAATAGCTGACAAGTACAAAGAACATCATAAGGATGATGATTATGATGAGGATGATTGCAGAGATGATGGTGATGATATGATGAGGAGAAGACGTCGCTTCAGCGGTGGGGGACTTCAAGATATAGCTAGAATATTAATTATAGGAACTTTACTTGGAGGCAGAGGTTATAATTACGGATATTAATATGATTAAATTTTATTAAGCATTACAAGTTAAGTTGTTATTATATTCTAAAAAACTGCTGAAGTATGTTGGCAGTTTTTTTATGTAAAGTATACATACTTATGAGTATTAAGTATGATGTACTAATGGTATTAGTGCAGAAGGGACAGAAAGAGGATATAATGAAGAGAGCCACGAAATAATTTCTGTTGTAAATAAATTCAAACAAAGGGGATAACAATGATAAAAACAAATGTTATGCGTATTTTAGATAAAATGAATATAGAATATAATGTTATGACCTATGAGGTTAAGGATGATAAGGTAGATGGGATATCTGTGGCAAAGAAGATAGGTAGAGATGAAAAATATCTATATAAAACCATAGTTACACATGCAAATTCTAAAGAAATTTATGTTATTGTGATTCCTGTCAGACAAGAAATAGATTTTAAAAAAGTAGCTAGAGTAACTAATGAAAAGAACATAGAAATGTTAGACCTTAAAGATCTACAAAAGTGTACAGGATATATTAGAGGTGGGTGTTCTCCCATAGGTATGAAAAAAAAGTATAAAACGTTTATTGACAAAGGAGCACTTGAAATAGATAAGATAATTGTAAGTGCTGGAAAAATAGGATTTCAAATAGAGATAGATCCGAATTTATTAAAGGATATTGTAGATGGTGAGTTTGCTGATTTAATAAAGTAAACCTAAAAAACAAAAAAAATGGTTCCTAATGTAGAAACCATCTTTTTTTGCTTTTATAAGGTTTTTAGATATTTTCTTTCATAGTTCCAATAGATTATAAATGCAACTACAGCAAAAAATATTGGGCCACCTACACTCCAAAGGGTTGTTGGTAAGTCTCCTTCGAGCGCTGGTTGTATTATTGAAAAGAAATTTGCAAATCCAACAGTGAACATAACTACTATTGTCCATATTAAAGCACTTGTATTAGTTTTAAATATTTCAAAAGGTTTAACAATAGCTTTGTTTTTCTTAAATGGTGCAAAAGCAAACGCTATAAACATGTATGGAAGAGTCATAGCTACGTTAGTCATTGAAACTAATATTTCAATGAACTTTTTCATAGAATCTCCACCAACAACAGAAACAAGGAAAATCATAACACAAACTATTATAGCTTGAATCCACATTGCATTTTGAGGCATTCCGTTTTTCATTTCTGCCATTTTCCCAGGCCATAATTTAGGTGGCGTACCTTCAATTAATTGTTTTAATGGTGAGAACATTAGTGTAAAGAAAGCACCAGATAAAGCTAAGAACATTGAAAGTCCAACGAATCTAGCTACACCATGTCCAATTGCTATTGAAGTAGCTTGGGTTGCACCGTATGCATTACCAAGAGAATATCCTAGGTTGTTCATTACTACATAACCAGCATTAGCTAAGTTAACGTTATCGCCAGTCATAACAGTAGACCAGTTAGTAAATATACCAACAAGGAATATTCCAAGTGAGTAGCCAATTGAGATGATAACTGCTGAAATAACAACACCTTTAGGAAAGTTTTTTTCAGCATTTTCTGTTTCATCAACTAGTCCTCCAACAACTTCGATACCACCATAAGCAAATATAGCAAATACTACGAATGCAAATGATTGAAGTATATTCCCAACAAATTTAGGATTTGGTGAATCTATGAATGAGCTAATCCCAGTTATTGGCTGAGCTAAGTGACCATGATTTCCTACAAGGACTAATATAGCTCCAATAAATAAAACTATATTTAATAATGCTACTGCAGTACCTCCAAGTGAAGTTACCTTTTTTATTTTATCTAATCCCTTAGTTGATATAATTGTAACAAATATTATCCAACATATTCCCAGTATTCCTAGAAATCTTGGGCCCGTTAATCCAAATAAACCCCAAGTTTTTGTTGTATCTGTACCAAATATCGCATTTGATATTGGAACCCAAACTGTTGACGCAACATTAACCATCCAGATTACATAAGATGCATACCACATAAACGTTCCCATAAAAGCAAATTTAGCTCCTACGGACTTTGCCATCCATGAATAAATTCCACCCTTTTCATCCTTAAAAGCCGCACCAAACTCAGCCATCATGAAAGCAAAAGGTATAAAAAATGTTATTCCTGACAAGATGTACCAAGGGATAGCAGCATAACCCATTTTATAAAATGATCTTGGAATGTTATTAAATCCGTAAACCGAAGTAAAAATCATTAATACCAATGGTACCAATGTTAAATGCTTAATATTTTTTGATTTTTCTGACATGTTTTTTCCCCCTAACGATGTTGTAAATAAATTTACTTTACTAATATAAGTATATATAAAACGACAAAAAAATCAATCTTTTTGTAAGTTTCGAGTGAGTTATGATTATACATTAATGGAAAGTATAACAGTGTTTTAAAAATTGTTAATATAATATGAGCAAAGATGATGATTTACCTTGTATTTGCTGATTTAAGCTTAAAATGTTATAATATAAATAATTATAGCTTAATAAAATGGGCACGCTAACTATAGAGGTTTAAAAGTTGGAGTGTTTTTTGAATTTAATCACAATTAAGTGTTGAAGGAGAGATTATGCGAAAAAGTGGAAGAACACCGTTAATGAGAGCAAAAAAATTAGAGAAGGCATTAGGTATTTCAGAGATATATTTAAAACTTGAAGGAGCTAATCCATCAGGACATAAATATGATCGTATTTCAGAAGTTCTAGTTAAAGATGCTATTGCTAATGGATTTAAAAAAATATTAGTTGATGGGTCTGAGTGTTACATACAATCGGTCCAGTTATTTGCAAAGTTAAATGAACTTGAGATTAAGGTTCCTTTGTTCAAACAAGAGAAATGGAAGATTTCCAGAATAGATAAATCTATTTTATTTGATATGCGTGATAAAAAAGATACTATTACGCGTTCTAATTTAAGAGGGATAGCAGAAAAAAACAACATGTATTTGATGTGTGAATGGAATTTAAATAATATTATTAGCCATCTTGTGCTAGAGGATATGACAAGAGAGTGCCTAGAACGTATGGATTTTAAGGCTGATACAATTACAATACAATTAGGCCTTGGATATACACTCTCAAGTGTATATAGTGGATTAATTAAGAGTTGGGTACATGAGGAATTAGGTAAGTTACCTGAATTGATATGTGGTTCAAATGCGTCGTGGAAAGATTCTTTGGATGAGTACGTTAGGAAGATGCAAATCGGTGGGATTAAAGGCAAGGAAAAAGATACTGTAAAATCTAATTTATACATGGAAGATGATTATACAGGTATAGTTGCAACAGTTGAGAAAATAATTATGGATACACGTGCGGAAATGATTGAAATTGAAGAAATTGATTTAAAAAATGCAGCTAACATGTTAAGAGACCTTGAAGGTGTTATGGTATCAAGGAAGGAATCATATGCAATTGCAGCATTTATCAAAAAAGTAAATCAAGGGAAACTAAGTAATGGGAAACATTTAATTATTTTAAATGATGCAAGAAGTGAAATTGAAGTGTGTGAGATTAAAAGTTTTAATGATAAAAATAAAGAAGAGCTGCTTGAGATGACGCGTGATTGGTTATCTACTTATAATGATTCAGTGGGAGAGACCGTGGATGCTATAGAAAAAGCTATGAAGGAAGGCTTTTTATTAATAGCGAAACGAAATGGTGAAGAGCAGGGCATTTGTATTGTAGTAAATATGGGGTTTGAACGATTTATTCCAACTTACCACCTTGCATATATTGGTGTTAAGCCAGGTAATAAAGGGCGAGGCGTTGCATCTGAACTTATAGGGCGTGCAATTGAACTAACAGATGGTAATCTGTCCCTTCATGTAGATCTTGATAATAAAAGGGCTAAAAATCTTTATCGTAAAATGGGGTTTAACCATGTATACGACAGGATGATATATAATCATCCAAATGAGTAAGTTAAAATTAAAAAAGGAGGTCAAACTACTGAAATATATTTCAGTAGTTTGATCTCCTTCTTTTTTGGAATACTAATCGATTTTTTTTAGTATTTTACAAGGGTTTCCTACAGCGACAACATTAGCTGGGATATCCTTTGTAACAACGCTACCAGAACCTATTACACTATTATCACCAATAGTTATACCTGGATTTATTATACATCCACCGCCAATCCATACATTGTTCCCTATAGTTACGGCTTTTGTATAATCGGCATTTTTAGGCCTCCACTTAGGATCAAGAAGGTGAGTTGCAGTAAATATACTTACATTAGGAGCAATTAATACATTGTCTCCTATTGTTACAAGTCCGTCATCTAAAACTAAAAAATTAAAATTGGCATAGAAGGTTTCTCCAATGTGAATATTAGTTCCGTAATCACAATTGAAAGGAGGCTCTATTTCAAAATTATCACCTATTTTCCCAAATAGTTTTTTTAGAATATTTATTCTATCAGTAACATCTTCTGGTTCAGTATTATTGTATAATTTTGTAAGATGTCTTGCTTTATTTCTTAAAAGGATTAAATCTTTATCATATGCGTTATAGATTTCACCATTTAGCATCTTTTGTTTTTCACACATTTTATACACCCCTTATTTAGATAGTTATTTTCTAATACCATATCCGCCATATATAGTTTTAGTATCCATTAGAGAAATTACAGCGTTTATATGGGAATCTGATATTAATTTTATTAATTCACATTTTCTTTTCCTTTTAACATGTAATATAAGCATCTTTTTTTCTTCTTTTAACCCTTCGGCATTAACAATAGTAACACCTACATTTTCTTTTCTTAATAGCTCAGCCAATGTATAACCATCTTTAACAGACACTATTGCATTTATAGTAATTAAGCCTAATGCTAGTTTTTCTTCTAAAATACAACCTATGTAATTTCCACAAGCAAAGCCTGAGGCATAAGTGATCATCTTAAGTGGTGCTTCATTTATTCCAACAAGCATTGTACCAATTATATATAACCATATAAGTACTTCGAAAAAACCAATAATAGAACCATAGAATTTTTCACCACGAGTTATAAGAACTATTCTGATCGTAGTTAATGAAACCTCAACTATTTTAGCAAAAAAAATAATAATAAAACCTAACATATGTAATCCCTCCAACATAATATATCTTTTGTACATTTGCTATTACATAATACAATATGCCCTATTTAGAAGAGGTTTGCAAGAACTATTATCAAAAGTTTATACATATTTAACTAATACAAGAGAGTTTTTAAATTTAATAGAAAAATTTGTTTTATATAGTTAACTTAACCATATAAATATATTTAAACATTTTAAGTATAACATTATAATACAAGAGTAGCTAGGTGGTTGACAAGTCAACAAAATTCCAATATAATAAGGTTGACTTGTCAACTAAAATGAAAAATATAATAATATACTTAATATAGGGGTGTAATATTTGAAAGAAGACATAATGCATTTGCTAAAACTTAATAATCAAATTTTAAGAAGTACACAAGTTCATTTGGATAAGATGCTAAAAGAATATCATTTAAGCAGTGGTTCATATCCTTATTTACTAATGTTAAGGGGAAATGAAGGTATTAGCCAAAATAAAATAAGCGAGGAAGTAGGGTGTGATAAGGCAATGTCAGCTAGAACCATAACAAAACTAATTGATCTTGGATACATAGTTAGAAATAAAGATGAAGATGATTCTAGAGCCTATAAGTTATATTTAACGCAGAAAGCTAAGGTCATAATCCCAAAAGTACTTTATAAAATACATAAACTAGTAGAATTAATAACAAAAGATTTAAATGAGGAGGAGAAGAGAACTACCATAAACTCATTGAGTAAGGTTCTAAATAGTGTGAAAAAATTAAAAATACAAGGATAAGAGGAGAATATAAATGAATTCAGCGAATGATAGTAATTATAAAAATAGATGGGCAATTTTATTTATAGTTGTAATGGTAACTTTTATGTGCACTTTAGATAGTAGTATTGTAAACGTAGCTTTACCTGTAATGGCTAAAGCGCTTCATGTAACATCAGCAGGTATTCAATTGGTAGTAACAAGTTACTTAATTGTTATCTCAGCAGCTATATTAGTTTTTGGTAAATTAGGGGATATGCTTGGTAAAACAAAGGTATTCAAGTTTGGAATAGCTTTATTTACCATGGGGTCTTTATTTTGTGGAATAACAAGTTCTCTTACGGTTTTGGTTTTAGCGAGAGTTGTTCAGGCGATAGGGGCTGCAGCGACTATGGCAAATAGTCAAGGAATTATAACAGGAGTGTTTCCGGCAAATGAGAGAGGTAGGGCCCTTGGAATTACAGGAACCTTTGTGGCACTTGGGGCAATGGTTGGACCGGGACTCGGAGGATTTATAGTCGATGCTACCAGTTGGGAATATATATTTCTAATTAACATACCAATAGGCGTAATAACTTTATTTTATGGATTAAAAATACTTCCTAAAGCAAACAAAACAGAAAAAGGTAAATTGGATGGATATGGAGCATTACTATTTGCATTTACTATAATTCCTTTATTTATAGCTCTGGGTAAGGGCCAAGAAATTGGTTTTACACATCCTATAATTTTGATAGGGTTTTTAATATCAATTGTTTCATTCATACTATTTATATTTGTGGAGAAGAGACGTAAAAACCCTTTATTGGAGCTAAAAATATTTGAGAATAAATTATTTTCACTTTCTATATTTTGTGGATTTATATCTTTTATGGCAATGTTTTGTTCAGTTATTATTCAACCCTTTTATCTTCAGGATGTACTTAAATATTCACCTGCATTTACAGGATTAGTACTTATGGTCTCCCCTTTAGTTTTGTCTGTTGTTGCACCAATCAGTGGGCATTTATCAGATAAAATAGGATCCGAGATTCTAACTTTTATAGGACTAGCAATTAATAGTGTGGGGCTACTTTTAATGTCAACTTTAAATGAGCAAACAAGTCTAATGAGTATGGTTTTTTATATAGTCGTTATGACCATTGGTAATGGTCTATTTCAATCGCCTAATAATTCTTTAATAATGTCCACAGTACCAAAGGATAAGTTAGGTATTGCAGGAAGTATTAATGGACTTGTAAGAAACCTTGGAATGGTATGTGGAATAGCTTTATCAACTGCACTTTTATATAATAGAATGAGTTTTAAAATTGGACATCGTGTGACTAATTATATAGTAGGACGAAATGATGCATTTATATATGGCATGAGAATTGTATATATAACTGCAGCAATTATTTGTTTCATTGGGGCTGTGTTAACTTTTTCAAGATTATATACTAGTAAATCTAAATCACCAGATATGATAAAGAATTAATTTTTGGACGGTTAAATATTTTCTTCATAAAATTTTATGGTATAATTTTCATGTATAATATGAATAATATATTATAAAAAGGGTTAATGTATTAATTAATTTATATATAAAGAAAGGAAGTGAGTATTTAGTGGATTTTGGCAATGCACGCTTATCCGCTAAAGATAGATTATGGATAATAAATTATTAGAGAAATATGCTCTTTTACTTGTTAAGACAGGAATTAATATTCAAAAGGATCAAACACTTGTAATTAATTCGCCTATTGAGTGTGCTGCTTTTACTAGAATTGTTTCTAGAATAGCATATCTAGAAGGTGCTAGAGAGGTAGTAGTAACATGGAGGGATGAATTATCTACAAAAATCAAATTCATGTTTGCTCCGGAAGAGATATTTTCAGAATATCCAGATTGGCAAAGAGATTT